>NZ_AYYA01000034.1:0-35868 GCF_000511065.1 Psychrobacter sp. TB67 | reverse complement strand
GCAGCCTGTTCTAGCGCTGCTTGATCAAATCCGTGTTCGCTAAGCTCCGCATCAATTGCCTGTGCATCTTGCACTGCTTGCTTTAGTGTCACCCCATCACGTAGTGTTAAATCAACAAAGTAAATCGGCGTACGATAGCTTTGCGTGGTGCTTTTACCTCTTAGCGTTAATTGCAGGGGCAAACACGACAGCTTATTGCCTGACACCGCAGCAAAGTAGCTCAGCCGTGCGGCAAGCGTGCGAATACTATTAAAGCCTGTGGTGCGAAAGATAAACGTACCTAACTCATCATCTTCACTGAGATTAACGTACAAGCGACCATATGGCTTACAAGCACCGCCTTGCGCTAATGGACAACGATCAGGTGATGCGCAAGGCAATGTTTCCACACCATTACTTGTACGACGTTGACATTGCTCACCGTCACCCACGCATAGTGGGCGACCTGTTTGTCTATCGAACAGCGTGTACTCTGCTCGCAGGTTTAGCGTCGGATCGTTAAACAACATGCGTACCGGTATGTGTCTCAGCTTACCGTTACTGTGCTCGCGTAGCTTTTCATCTAGTGGATGATTGATCCAGCCATCCTTGTTCTGCACTTGACTGGTAATGGTGAATTGATCGTCTTTAGCAGGCAAACGCTTGCCGTCCTTTTGAATGACACGTCCGATGCTGATACGACCTAAAACTGGTGGGGTAATCGTGAGACCTTTAATCATGATGATAGTCCTTATAGGTTTAATAAAATGTGTTTAGCCATAAAAAAGCCCACCGATTAGGGTGGGCAGTTATGCGCTTGTTTTGGTTAAGTGTAGTAGGTTTCGACTTAGTCGTTTAAGATGACGAAGCGGCGACTACCTTGCTTGGTTTTACTAAATTTAGCTAATAGCTCAGGATGCGCTTTAATGACCGCTTTGCTATCCAAGCCGATACTATCTTTCGAGCGCTTCCAAGAAATAGCGCCCATCGAAAATACAGCCACCTCATTATGGGCAATCAGTGTTTGCAGCTGATGTTTAACTTGATCATGGCGCTGCTCTAGCTCTTGCATATAGTCACGGTAGCTCAGCAATTGCTCAAACAACTTGTTGGCACCATCATCATCTCGCAAATCAACCTTGCTTGAGGGCTTAGGCGTTGGATAAAGCAGCTTTAAGGCTTTGGCAGCTGACTCGCTATGATCAGGGGTTGGCGGCGTGTCTGTCTCAACATACTGCCAGAACTGACGCTCATGCTCCATGATGGACTCAATCAAGCGCTCATCCCGCTCAACCTTGTATATCTTAGCCTCGTGTCCACAAAGCAGCACGCAGATATGCGCCGCAGTTTTACCAGTGACCGCCAGCTGATGCTGCACTTGGCAGGTGACGTATAACGGCACGCCATGCTTCCAGAGCTTAGCACCATGTTCACCAGCAGTTTTGCATTCTAAAATCTGTACCTCATCACTACCAGTAATGGCATAATCTAAATTTGCTAGCATGAATGGCTGCTCAGGATGCTGCAAGATAGCGTTCACGCGGCGTACCTTATTCCCGGTATGCGCTTGGTAATATTTAGCGACCATCGGCTCTAAGGTATTACCCCAATAGAGTGGTGAATATCCTTCAATGCTCTCATCGATGTCGGAGCTCATGCGTCCTGTTTTAATCATCCATAACTCAAGCATCGATAAATACGGATGAATACCACAAGCGGCAGCGGCATCAGAGCTGCCAATGCCTTGTCTGCGTACCTGTAGCCAGTCCTCACGGCTTAAATCTTTAGTATTAATCAAACGCTTAGCAGTCGTTGAAGTATTAGATTGGTTAGGTTTATCAGCGGTAACGCTTTGCTTGGCTTTCACTACTGCTGGTTTAAGCCTAACGGTTGCACGCTTGGCTTGTCTTGGCTGAGTCGTGCTGTTTAGTGCGATCATGTTCATAACGAACTCCTTTGATAAATGGATTATGGGTATTAAATGAAATAAGCGGCATAAAAAACCACGCTCGAAGGCGTGGTTGATTGTATTGTTAGATTTTAAATGTGGCTGGTTAGGCCAGCATCAGTAGCGATTCCTCTAAACCCTTTTGTTTAAGCTTAGCGCCAGAGCCAAACCAAGCACCGTCTAATCGATGGTCTCTCGACATTGCTCTGCGTTCGTGATCGACGTATTCAGTGATACTGCATAGCAAGCCGTAAGCGGTGTCTTTAGCGGCATCAAGATCGGCTCCGCGACCTTGACCGTTAAACATGTTCATCACCTGATTCATCGCCTTGGCATTGGGCACCGCGTCTTTCTCTTTCTTAGCGCTGTTGAACAGAATGATGTCATTGTCCTGATCATTGAACACACGGCTAAGATAATTGGCGGCTTCTGCTTGAGTGACACGGCGCTCTGATAATTGCTTCATTTCATAGCTGTGCTCATCCCATTGCTTCACCGACACGCCTAGTTGCTGCTTGACCTTATCCGCATCAAACGAGGTGGAATGCGGAACTTTAACGACGCCTCCTGAACCATTCGCTAAGCTAATAGAAAGCGTGTTATTACAGACCACACGGATTGATGTGAACTGTGCTGTGGTCGCTAGCGTGCCATCACAAGCGGTTGCAAGAAGCAAGTAGCCATTACTGACATCTTTACCCTTAAGCGTTGCTGACTGCCCTGTACGAGCCAATGCCCATAGCTTACGGCCGCCCTTTAAGACGCCTGCGGTCTCTAATTCAAAATCAGACTGTTCCGTAAGATCACGATAGAACTCTAGAATCTCACGAGGTTGTACTTCTTGATAGCGCTGGCTAACGACTGATAATGGCTCAAAGTTATCAGAGCGGTACAACACCTTTTGCTCAGCAAAGGGCAGAATCAAATTGTGTCCTTTATCATTATTCGCCATGTAGCTCACGTCTGAGGATTCTATACGCCAGTCCATACCCGCTTGCTTTGCCCAGACTTCGATAGGCTGCTTGGGAGCCAGCTCATTACCTAAGCCATGCCAAGGGGTTTCGCCAACGTATGCCATTGATTCGATTAAATGTGCCATTATGATTTTTCCTTTTAGTTTTGATTAGAATTATGGGTTATATGGATAGGTTAAATGCTGAAAGTTCTTGAGCAGGTATTGCAGGTATAACTGGGCTTTGCTGCCAAAACGAGTAAGGGTGGCTGTTGTAGTTTGTCTTTAGCCAAGCTAATAGCAGAAGCCAGTGCCGTTCCTACCACCACACCGATTGCTGAATTGATTTTGTAGTACCTACAGATGCTTACACCAAGACCTGATAGGGCAGATTGTGAACACAGTTGCTCAAAGATATTAAAGGGACTGTCAGTATCCGTATTGCTTTTTACGTTCGCTGAATGACAGTGTGGGCAGATCGGTCTCATAAAGGACTCCTTTTTAGATTGCGCATAAAAAAGGCCTGCGATTAAGCAGACCTTTAATTAGGATAGTTTGGGGTTAAACAGTCAGGAGAGCGATGCTTCCTGACTGATCTCATAGGAATACTATATATCTAAAAATATTTTGTTATTCAGGCAAGCCTCTACGTTTTTTTGTACGATAAATACCATGACCAAAGGTACGCATGTTTGGTAACCAAAGTTTAAGTTGCTGCTCATTCTTGCTTGGCTTCGTTAGGTATAGAGCTGAAGCTAGAGCATTTTCAACTTCAATAGGATTATTTTGATGTATCATGCCGATACCTAGTTTGTCATGTTGCTTATACTGCTGCTTACGTTCTTTATCATGGTAGCTATAATATTCGCCTAGACCAGCGGTTACCTCCTTCCATTTCTCACCCACCTCTTTAGCAATATACCAATCATTCTGTCGCTCTGAACCATCATACATAAGCAGTAAATGACAGTGCAGCCCACCTTCTTCCCCACCTTGCTCAATAGCCCAAGCATTGCCTTGCAAATGCTCAAAGCAACTCTTTGGCTTGCAGTTTTTTGCTTTACCGATAAGCTCTCGAAACTTGCTCATGTGATAATTGAAGTCTTCAATGGTCACATGGTGGCTGGTTTCTTTTGCGTATTTTAGGTCGATACGTATAAAGAGCAGTCTTGAATAATGCCCGATTAGATTATTAATATAGCACCCTAGTTTATTTTTATTTTGAGATTCTTGGTAAATGAACGCATTACGTTCATTTTCAATATCATTTTTATAGCATGGCAGCATGTCGATAAAACGCTGAGTTTTATCATGATCCCAAATCACGTTTTCTGGATAGGTATCACCAACGATCGCTTGAGTGCTACTAAAAAATGATAAGACTGGCCGTGAGTAAAATAGCTCACTATCGAAGTGAGTCATGAACGGATAATAAAATCCGTTCAGTTTATTTAAGACCTCATTAAAACAGATAGTGTTCGCTAGTATATCTGTAACAAGACTATGGACGTTTGCAGCAGCTAGCGGTTGGTTTAGGTGTGAGTAAGACATTATGGTATTCCTATGAAGTTAGTTTCATAGGGTGGGAACAGTTCGTATTTTTATAATGATGGTCGCTGAGAGTTGAAGCTCTCAGCTTTAGGATAATCGGTTACTGTATTATTAATAATATACATAACCCACTAAGGATGAGCTGCCGGAAAGCAGCTTTCTGTAGGCGAGTTCTAGAAATCATTGTGACAGGTAGCGGTGGATTATAGGGTTTTAAGGGTAGATGGTTGAAGTGGAGTTAGCTGAATGACACTACCAACTAGTCTGAACAATTTTCCGCTATAATATTTTAGAAACAGGTGGAGATCACAAATTTTTAAAGCTATCTACTCTGACTTAGAACTAGGTTTGATAAGCATATTTTCGCTATTAAACTACCACTTCCGATTAAAGCTGCTCATTATTATCTCTAGCAAATCCTAACTCAATAGTTGCTTGGCTTCGTCTACGCCAGTTTAGTATAGACTCGCGACATCCATCGCTGTAGCTAACCAGCCCGTCGTTTAATACGTAATAAAAATATAGACTCTTATTGTAAGCTAGTATATATTATCTATAGATAAATTATAGCGCCTAATAACAAGGCCTGTGTGGATTTATTGCTATAAATAAACTATAAAAAAAACAGTATAAAACCTTGTAAAAACTAGGTTTTATATTGTGTTTTTCTATAATATTTTATGAGGAAATGACATGGTGGATGGACAATTAACTAGGCTTCCTGACAACCAGAACTATCCATTTGATCAAGCATCAATGATTTACAGTCAATCGCAATTTTTGAAATTAATGACAGATGATTACATCAAAGAGATAAAATCTGGTAGGAGAGATATTGAAGATTTCTATAAGGAGCTGCAAAAACTGAGTTCAGCGGATGCAAGATCTCTACTATATATAGATAACCATTTATTAGGTAAAAGTCGGGAAAATATAACTTACGATGATGATGACTATAAAAAATTACTGATTACTCAGCTTAAAAGTTGTCCTGGTTCTATGGATAGATATAACTTTTTGGTAAATTATAAAGCCAAAAATGTCTTACCAGATAGCTATCTTGACTGGTTTAAAAACGATCTGCGATGCTCACTTTTTTTAATGAGCTTGATTCAGAGTGCAGTTAGTGACTATGCTTACAAAGGTAAAAAAGAGTTGATTACTGGAATATCGAATTTACTACGCTATCATATATCAATTCTAAACTGCACTTCATATAACCTCGATTACAAAGATGAAATACTTAGAGATGGTGACTGGAAGACGGCATTTTTGCTGTCAATTAAATCAACATACTTAAAGGGTCGTACTGAGAACAAAGAACTGAAATGGCTTGATGCTTCTAACCATGAACAGATCGAGTGGGCGTGTGATTATCTTGAGAAAAATAAATATACTATTCTCAAAGGTGTGTTCTTTCCTGAGACCATTGAGGAAAAATATGAGCTTATATTAGCCAGTTTAGATAGGCTTTCTAATATTGAAAGTGACGATATTGGAACTGAAAAGAATAAGGGTTACTCTCCCCGAAGCTATGCTTTATTTAGTATTAAGAAGGCATGGGATGGGCAAAAGCAAAATGATTCCAAGAGCAAAACAAGCAATGGAATCATAAAAATATATAAGAAAAATCAAGCCAAGTTAGACGAGCTCGCAAAGAAAAATAATATCACAGTAAATAAACTGATAAATAAATACATTGAAGACGCTTATAAGGAAGTGTTGTCTCCAAACGACCAAAGTGAGAAGCAAGTTTTTGAGTACACTGAAGAACATAAAGCCGATGAAAAGAATATGAGTATATCGTCAAAAGAGGAAGTACCATCTGATTCAAATTCAATTAAGCCGCCAATGGAAATTACATCTCCTATAGATAAGAAAAAAAAGCACCATAATGTAAATGTTAAGCCTCATAGAAACAAAGTCTTTGAGAAGCCAACTCGCTGATTAAAGTTTAATTTTTATTGGACAATGATAATTGTATCTCTTCATTGCTTAAACCCTTATCTAGTAAGGCTTGTATCAGAGCGTCGCTGTCTATATCTAACAGTGATGCTTTTTTATGTTCATTTAGCGACTGTTCAATCTGCTGACGAGCTGTTTGAAAGTCTACTACCTTACCTTTGTCTCGGAGCAGGTCTAAAAAGTCCGCCCAGACCTGCATGATCTTACGCCGTTCTTCTAAGTGCTGCGCGTGGTTATAAACCGCGCGAATGCTGCTTTTTTTATCATGCGCCATCTGCTTTTCGATCGCATCGCCCATATAGCCAAGCTCGTTTAGGTTGGTAGAGGCGATGTGACGAAAGCCGTGACCTGTCTGTTTGCCTGCGTAACCCAAGATATCGAGCGCATTATTGATAAACTCTTCACTATACGGCTGATGCATACCCGTGTGGTAAAACACATATTCATATTTCCCTGTAATTGCTTTCATCTCTTCTAATACTGCCAGCATTTGATCTGATAGCGGTACGACATGCTTACGCGCAATTTTAAGGTTATCAATATCAACACGCCATAAGCGATTGGCAAAATCGATATGACTCCACTTCATCATACGCAGCTCGATGGTACGACAGAATGAATATGCTAAGAATTTCATACCTAATCGGGTTTGGTCGTGACCATGATAGCCTTCGATAGCTTGGAGTAGGGCAGGCAGCTCATTGATATCTACATGCTTCATGTGCTGACTTTTGGCTTTAGGATAGAGTGCTTTTAGATCATCGATTGGGTTTTGGTCGATGATGCGTTCGCGTTTGGCACGTCTTAAAACATTAGCAACCAGATCAATAGTGCGTCTAGTCACCTCACGTGGCGGCTCACCTTTTGTGTTCACACGCGTTTCGATCTCATCTGCCATCGATCGACAATCCTCAAAGCTTACATCTTTTAGTGCAATGCCTTCGAAATGAGACAATACGTCTTTATGCATCCGGTTATAGTCTTGCTGATAGGTACGCGGCTTAACGTTGCGCTTGCGCTCAGCGAGCCAGCCTAAGGCGTAGTCATTAAATTTCTGTGCGTGGATGTTAGCAAGCTTGTCTTGACGCTTTTTATTTTTTGGGTCGATACCATCAGCGAGCAGCGCTTTAATCTCAGTATTGGCTTGTCTAGCCTCAGACAGCGACATGATGGGGTAAGTACCGAGTGTGAGGCGTGTCTGCTTACTATCAAAGCGATAGGCGCTTATCCATGTCTTTGTGCCAGTGTTGCGTACTAATAGCTGTAAGCCTTGCTGATCACTGTATTTGTCAGGACATGAAGGTGTGCATTTCTCACTGGGTTTGAGCTTGCGTATCTTACTATCGCTTAACATGTTGGTCTATTCCCTATGGCTACAAGCTATATGAATCAAGAGATACAACAAAAACGTTGGTCTAAAGCTGAATCATAAAGCTTAAATGTTGGTCTTTTTGAGGTCTAATGAAATAATAGACCAACAGATAGACCAACACAAGCTATGGGATAGGTAGGTTATTCTCGGATAGATTGGGAAAACAGCAGACATAAAAAAAACGCTAGACGCGTTATTTATAAAGGGTTACAAAGGTATATGGGAGTGCTTGGGATAAGGTAGGAAAACTGAGGTTTTATAAGATTGGCGGTGACGGAGAGATTCGAACTCTCGATACGCTATGAACGTATACACACTTTCCAGGCGTGCGGTTTCAGCCACTCACCCACGTCACCGTTTTGATATAGCAGACAGTTTTGCTTGATTATTATTAAAACGAAAAATAATCAGTTGTCCGTACATTTTAGACCGCCTAGTATAGCGGATAGCATTTAAAATGTCACGGTTTACGCCTTATCTTTCTTTATTGTTGGCTGCCTGCTAGGATAGCGCATACGTAATAACAAGCACAGATGGTTGAAAGTTGAATGATAAGTTTTGCTAGGCTTAAATGCAGCCTTAAAAGTAGCGCAATAGTGACAGTAATGGCTGTCGTGGTCGGTATTACTTCAGCGCAGGCCGATGACTTTACCCAGTGTAGCCAATCTTTTTATGGTGGTATTTATCCCGAATTTACCAATACCAAGCTCAGCAATAACACCCAAGCATTATGCATGGACGGTTTTGCCACTATGTATTCGGGCGTTTCGCGTACACCGCTGTGGTCAGCTGAGCATCTGACGCGCAAGCGCTTAAATCAAGCCAAAGAAATCGATCGTGAAGACAGCTTTCATGAAGAGAGTCGACTACCAAAATCCGCACGTGCCTCGCTGTCTGATTATTCAGGCTCTGGCTATGATCGTGGCCATATCGCCCCTAATGCCAATATGGCCACGCGCAGCCAACAGTATGATAGTTTTAGTCTCGCTAATATTGCCCCGCAATCTCCACGCAATAACCGCTATATTTGGCGTAATATAGAGTCGGCGACCCGCTATTTGACCCAGCAATATGGTGAGGTTTATACCGTTACTGGTGTGGCGTTCACGAATAAAAAAACCAAACAGCTTGCTGACCGTGTACTCGTACCCAGTCATTTTTTTAAAGCGGTTTATATTCCCGCAACCAATCAAGCAGGGGTGTACTATGCGCCAAATGATGAATCAGAGCGTATAGAGATTATAAGTATTGACCAATTAACTGCCAAAACAGGCATCGATGTCCTACCAGTGCTCGATTCTCAAACCAAAGCAGAGGCGTTTGATCTGCCACTAAAGGCTGGTGAAAGTTCGGATTTGCCCGATGTATCTGCTGAAGAACCTGCTTGGATGCTATTTGTCTGGGCAATTCTCGAATGGTTAATTGCCCAATTACAGGCATAACTCCTTTAAATGTAACTAAAAGTGTACGCTATTGAAAAATCACGTAAGATGCTGTTAATAGAAAGGAGACTCAAATGATTGAACCATTTGCTAATAATCACCAAAGTATGCAAATCGGTGAGCTAGTCATCGAAAATCAAAAAGATAAAATTATTATCTATGGTGATATTGATTTGACGCCTGATAGCGCTGGATATGAGCAAGCACAACGCTTACACGAGCTGACGACTACGATTCTGCAAGCTTTTGAAAGTAATGTCGAATACAACAATAATGACGGCAAGTCAAAAGAAAAAGATGACCAATTGGACAAAAATATAGACAATCCTTTCTTGTAACTGTTTGATATAGTTCTTTTTTTATAGAAATAATAAACTATAAAAAAATTACTAGGCAAAAGCTTAAAATTGCTTATAATGGGTCAAGACATCGCTTATGTCGTTTAAGTTTTTAATGAACAGCTTATTTACCATTACATTCGACCACTATCAAATAGTAGTTAACTGTAAAGCTCGGAATAAAGATTTTAGCGAAGGATAAGCATAGGAGATCAGAAACATAACGTTTCGAGTAATCATTGTATGAAGGGAGTCAGTCTATGAAATTATTTACAAAAACCACTTTAGCAGTTGCAGGTATCGGTATAGCAAGCATGGCATTCGCCGCTGATCCTTTAGCCAATACCACTTGGCAGACTTATGATGAAGGCAAGCCAAAAGGCACAGTAAAAATCACTGAGTCAAATGGCGTGTTGACAGGTAAGCTCATTGCTACCAACTCAGCCAAAGGTCAAAAACACGTTGGTACAACTATCATCAAAGGCCTCAAAGCTGACGGTGGTGGTAAGTATAGTGGCGGTACGATTACAGATCCTGAAAAAGGTAAAGATTATCGTATGACTGCACAACTGAGTGGCAGTACATTGAAGCTAAAAGGTTATATCGGTCCATTCTCACGAAGTCAAGAATGGAAAAAGAAATAAGCTAGGGTGAATCAAACTAGGTTATTACTTGCTTTATAAAAAGTTAACTTATAAATAGAAAACCCATTTATAAAGCACAAAAAAATCCCGCATTACCGAAAGGTGTTGCGGGATTTTTTATGCTTTAATTTTATGCAAATACTAACTGATTATCTGACGAACTCTGGATATGCTTCCATACCGCATTCAGCGATATCGCCACCTTCATATTCATCTTCTTCCGAGATACGCAGACCCATCACTACTTTAATGATTGACCAAACGATCAGGCTGGCAATAAATACCCAAGCAAAGATAGTAGCTGCACCCGCAACTTGACCAACGAAAGTAGTCGCTGGATTGGTAATAGGAACAATCAGTAGACCGAATAGCCCAACCACGCCGTGCACCGAAATAGCACCGACTGGATCATCAATTTTCATTTTATCTAAAGCAAGAATGGCTAAGACAACGATGACGCCTGCAATTAGACCAAACAGTGTTGCTTGTAGCGCAGAGGGTGTAGAGGGTTCTGCAGTAATGGCAACCAAACCTGCCAATGCACCATTGAGGAGCATGGTCAAGTCAGCCTTGCCAAAGATAAGTCGCGCTACTAATAAGGCACCTATCGCTCCGCCTGCTGCGGCAGCATTGGTATTCAAGAACACCATGGCGACAGAGTTGGCACTGGCGATATCGCCGAGCTTGAGGACAGAACCACCGTTAAAGCCGAACCAGCCCATCCATAAGATAAGGGTTCCAAGTGCTGCTAATGGCAGATTGGCACCAGGAATAGCACGTATTTCACCTTTAGGACCGTATTTGCCTTTACGAGCGCCCAATAGCAAGACACCAGCCAGCGCCGCCGCAGCGCCTGCTAAATGTACGATACCAGAGCCTGCAAAATCAGAAAAGCCTAAATCACCTAAGCTAAATAGACCAAAGACGTCTTTGCCACCCCATGTCCAACTGCCTTCAACAGGGTAGATCACACCTGTCATGACCACCGCGAATAGCAGAAAAGCCCATAGCTTCATACGCTCAGCGACCGCGCCTGAGACGATAGACATACAGGTTGCGACGAATACCACTTGAAAGAAAAAGTCAGAGGCTGCCGAATAGACGGAATCACCGCCAAAGCCATTTTCTGCTGAGGCTGCTAGAGCGTCTGCTACCAAGGTCTCACCGCCTGCAATACCGCTCAAAAACAGATTGCCATCATACATAATGGCATAGCCGCAGATCATATACATAGTACAAGCAGTGGCAAATAGCGCGATATTTTTGGTTAAAATCTCGACCGTGTTTTTTGAGCGCACCAGTCCAGCTTCCAGCATCGTGAAGCCCGCTGCCATCCACATGACCAGCGCCCCACACATTAAAAAGTAAAACGTATCAAGTGCGTACTGGAGCTCAAAGATTTGATTTTGCATGTTAATTCCCCCTTGAATATATGCAATATAGATATCGGTATGTCCTATAAATCTGTGTTTATAGGTGGATCTGCGCGTTAGATAGCGTCAGGACCCGTCTCTCCCGTACGAATACGAATGACTTGCTCAAGAGCGGTCACGAATATTTTACCGTCACCAATTTTGCCGGTGCTAGCGATGCGAGTGATGGCTTCGATAGCAGGTTCAACCATCTCATCGATAACGGCCACTTCAACTTTCACTTTAGGTAAAAAGTCCACCACGTATTCTGCGCCGCGATAGAGCTCAGTATGACCTTTTTGACGACCGAAACCTTTGACTTCGGTGACGGTGACACCTTTGACACCGATGTCAGAAAGCGCTTCACGTACATCATCGAGCTTAAACGGTTTTAAGATCGCAGTGATTAACTTCATAAAAAATTCCTTATATGGGTGATGTCGCAGGTTGATATAGACATTGCGGTGCATCGTATGACTGTCGTGCTTACCTTAAGTCATTCAAGAACTGTGCCAAACCTACTCAAGGGGGTAGGTAGGATTCGGCTGATAGGTTCAAAAGTGGCTTAGATATTGACAATAAATACGGCTTATAGGACAACGATAACGAGCATCATTATCAGCATAAGCAGAGTAGATCAACCTTTAACGTTGCAGTAACGAAAACTTTATTATAACCAACTTTTTAAGCGCTTGGGGAGGCTATCACTTTATTTCATGTGATGATTTGATAAAAGTGTATCGCGAATAAGTAGAGAGTAAAAGTAGGTGGGAGGGGCAGAGACGGATACTCTGCCCGCAAATGGCACGTTGGGGTTATGCTTTAGGGAAGAGTAGGTATGGGGTCTTAGTGCTGCCTAGTAGCTTTTTGGTGTCACTGCCTTTAAGCAGTTCATGCAAACGAGATTGACCAAAAGCACCTGTCATTAGCAGACCAATATTATGCTCATTTTGATAATAATTTAAGGCGGCTGTCACATCACGGCAGTCTAGCAATGCCTTTTTAGACTTAATACCGGCTTGCTTCAGACGGGCATAAGCTTCACGTAGTGCATCGCAGTTTTCTGAGTTGTCTTTACCGACCATGACGATATGAATGGTTAGTGCGCGAACGAGTGGCGTTTTACATAGCCAATTAAGCAGCTTATGAGAAGTGGCTGAGTTGTCGAAAGCAAATAAAGCGGTCGTAGGGGGCAAAAATGGTGCATGAGTCACCAAAATGGGGCAGTGGCTTAAGCGAATAAGCTGACTCAACGTTGCTTTGCAGGTCACATGATGACCAATAACAATCAATTGCGCCTTGTTATCGACATAATCGATACTCTCATTGAGATTTTCGTGGCGATGCAGCGTATAAGTCTTTAGTTTTTGGCGCTGCTGCTCGCAATAGGTAGTGGCTTGATGCAGCAACAGCTTGCCTTGGGCTTTTAGCTCACAGTTACTCAAATGCTCTTTGGTGGTAAATTGATCCAATAAAGCGCTTTCGTCATCGATATTGAGGCAGCCAGAATAATCGACTGCTGCTTTTTGCTGCAAGCTTGGTACTGAATGCAACAGACCGATAGGAGCCTGCAAACGAGGGGCTGCCCACATGCTCGCCTCTAATACGGCTTGTACATGATCCGGACAGTCTAAGCAGGCAATCACGCTATCTGGCTTTAAGTTACTCATAAGGCCACCACATCATCTTATAATTAAAATACCGTCAAGCGGGTCAATGTATTTGTGATGACCCTAACGCTTGAGCTGGTATGCCAATATAATAGTTTATTTACAAACCATGAATTAACGTCCGTTCAATAACGCAGACGCAGTGTTTGGTCATCTAATTCCTTAATCCAACAAGCCAATATCTCGGCGATCGTGGATAGAGAAGCGGTCAATCAAGGTACGGCTTGCACTGTTGAGTCCTACCACTTTGACATCAATCCCTTCACGTTGCAAGCGCATGACCAGCTTGTCCAAGGTGTCTACGGCACTGACGTCCCAAAAATGCGCTTGGCTGACATCGATATGGATGCTGTCCAAGGCTTCTTTGGTATCAAAGCTATGCAAGAACTGCGTCGTTGAGGCAAAGAATACTTGGCCTTGGACGTAGTAATAACGAGTATTGCTACTGTCGTCATACTCACTAAATATCGTTAAGAATTGTCCAATCTTATTGGCAAACGCTAGCGCCGATAACAGCACGCCGACACCCACGCCATACGCTAGATTATGCGTAAAGACCGTGGTCAAAACGGTCGCTAGCATGACAATGTTAAACGACATCGGATGGGTCTTAAACTCGCGAATAGATTGCCAATTAAAAGTACCGATAGAGACCATAATCATCACAGCGACCAGCGCTGCCATCGGTATCAGACTGACCCATTCACTTAAAAACACCACCATAATGAGCAGTACCACACCCGCCATCAAGGTAGACAGACGCGTACGTCCGCCTGATTTGATGTTAATCATTGACTGACCAATCATCGCACAACCTGCCATACCACCGAAGAATCCTGATACCACGTTGGCAATACCTTGACCACGACACTCGCGGTTTTTATCGCTCGGCGTATCGGTTAACTCATCCACAATCGTCGCCGTCATCATTGATTCTAATAACCCAACGATGGCCAGCGCGATAGAGTAAGGCGCAATGATTAATAGCGTTGTTACGTTTAATGGAATATCTGGCAGCAAAAACACTGGTAAGGAATCTGGTAAATCACCCATGCTACCGACGTTGCGAATATCAAGATTCATATACATCGCTACCGCGGTTAAGCCAACAATACAAATCAGTGGTGAAGGAATCACGCGACCAATTTTAGGAATAAGTGGAAACAGATAAATAATCGCCAAGCCGGCTGCGGTCATGATATAAACGGTCATACCAACCCGCTCAGTCATTGGGTTGAGCTCGGGTAGCTGAGCCGCAAAAATCAAAATTGCCAGCGCATTGACGAAACCAATGACCACCGAGCGCGAGACAAAGCGCATCAGATTGCCGAGCTTAAGAATACCCATGACGACCTGAATCGCGCCGCACAGTAAAGTAGCGGCCAGCAGGTATTGCAGGCCATGATCGGCCACCAAATCCACCATCACTAGCGCCATCGCCCCTGTCGCTGCCGAAATCATACCGGGACGACCGCCGACGAAACTAATCACCACGGCGATACAGAATGAGGCATACAAACCGACTTTTGGGTCGACGCCTGCGATAATAGAAAAAGCAATGGCTTCTGGAATCAGGGCCAGTGCGACCACCAAACCTGATAAAACGTCACCGCGAACATTGGAAAACCACTCGTCACGTAAGCTATCAAAAAAAGATGTCATAAGTAAACTGCATAGAGTTAAAGGCAAAAAAAGTAATCATTACTCAGTGATAAAATGATCGCGTTGTTATAAGTCGTTATAATCAGTGCTATTAAACGTTTTTGTATGCTGCGGTTGCGCCATTATTTGCGGATGATGGTGTAGCAACGCGCTCATCGATTTATTGACGGGTATCGCTAATACGCTCACCAATAGCCAATACGATGACAATGCCTAAAATATAAGGCCTAAAATATAGTGTATTAAAATACAGTGTCTAAAATAAAGTATAAGAGCCGCCATGGGGCAACGCGGTAGAAGGAGATAAATAATCTATCAGACAAAAGCGCATAAGTAGATCGCAGCTAGGGTCTGCCACCTCATGACCGCGATATGAATCGTTGCGGAAGAAGCGTGACAATAGCGCGATAAATGTGACAACATGCTAAACTAAAATACTTAGCTAAAACCCTCAGCCCAAATATCTGTTTAGACTGATATTATAGCATTAGCTAGTCAATATAAAAACAGCCGCATAATAGCACAAAGTCATAAAAAACCAGTACCGAAATCTGAACGATACCGTTATGATGATCTTCATTTTAATAGCATCATGCAGACAGCTAAACCACGCGCGTGCTTGATGCCATTTTGTTCGTCCAATAAGAGGAAGAGATATGACCACCCTTAACGCAACAGAAACCTTACTTCATAAGGGCAGTGGTCTACAAGTTGTGGTCGGTTTGGGACAGTCAGGGCTGTCAGTCGCGAACTATCTTACCAAGCAAGGCTACCGTGTGGCAGTCACTGATAATCAGTCGCAGCCTACCTTAGCCGACCAGTTGCCAGCAGCCGTTGATATTCGTCAATTTGGGGCTATAGATGCAGAATTGCTGCAGCAAGCGGCACGGATTATTATTAGCCCAGGCATTTCTTTGGATACCGATGCGGTTGCCGCTGCCCGTCGCGCCAATATTCCAGTGGTCAGCGATATTCAGCTGTTCTGCGAAGCCTGTACCGTACCGATCGTTGCTATTACTGGCTCTAATGCCAAAAGCACGGTGACGACTTTGGTCGGACAGATGGCGGCAGATGCCGGTGTCAATGTGGGCGTCGGTGGTAATATCGGCGTGCCAGCCCTTACTCTTCTTGCCAACCCTGATATGCAATTGGCGGTGCTTGAACTATCCAGCTTCCAGTTAGAGACGGTGAGCAATTTGGGAGCGCAAGTGGCAACCGTTCTTAATATGTCGCCCGATCACCTAGATCGCCATGGGGATATGCTTGGTTACCATCAGGCCAAGCATCGTATCTTTCAAGGTGCCAAATCGGTGGTAATCAATCGAGAAGATGCGCTGACTCGTCCGTTAGTGGCTGACAATTTGCCACGGCTGAGCACGGGTATCCATGCTCCTGATAAAGGTCACTATGGCCTCATCACCGATCCAGAGGGACAGATTTATCTTGCACGCGGGACCGAGCGCTTACTATCAGCGGACAAACTGCCAATTAAAGGTCGTCATAATCTGTTGAATGCACAAGCGGCTTTGGCGCTGGGTGAGCTTGCTGGCTTACCGCTGGATAGCATGCTAAATACCTTGCAGCAGTTCACAGGTCTCGAGCATCGCTGCCAATATGTCGCTACTGCGGCGGGTATTGATTACTTTAACGATTCAAAAGGCACCAATATTGGCTCGACCATGGCCGCTATCGAAGGCTTAGGTGCAGTCTATGCGCCAAAAGACGGCAAGCTGTTGTTAATCTTAGGTGGGCAGGGTAAAGGTCAACAATTTGGTGAATTGACGCCCTTTATCAATCAATACGTCAGCCAAGTGCTGTTTATTGGTGAGGATGCCAAGCAGATTGAGCAGCATCTACGCGCGGCTAAATTAAGCGATGAAGTGGCGCTGCATCAATGCCAGACCTTAGAAAATGCGTTTGCCACTATTCAGCAAGTCACTATAAGCAGCTTGTCACAAGTGCAAGCCGTGTTATTATCGCCAGCCTGTGCCAGCTTTGATCAATTTAGTGGTTACGCCGCTCGTGGTGAGCATTTTAGCCAGCTGGTCAGCCAGTTAGAGAAAGGCATTTAAATAGCATAAGCCAAGTATTTGGCAACTACATAGCCCTACGGACACCGCAGCGAATAACCAATCGCATTTTGTTGATAAATGATTGTTTTGCTTATAGATTACTGCTACTGTCAATAATAATCAGTCAGGCAAGTTGTCGATTTTATTATTCAGTTGATAATAAGTCGATGATTCTAGGATAGACGGCAAGATAGGCGTCGTCTTTCTAGGGCGTGTTCTCTGAAGACACGCCCTAATAGTAATTTATGAATGAGCTGTTTTCTAGTAGCTGTTTTTTAGACAAGTGGCCGTTATAGCCCGTGCGGTACGATCTACTTTATATTTTTTATACGGTGGCGTTGCATAAACGCCGTGTTTTTTCGTTTGTTAGTGTATATAAAATTATGGCCCTCTCCTCTCTTTTTCGTTCGTCTTCCCAATCGCAGCAGGCCTCTGGCTCAGATGGCATTCTTTCTATGCCATCAGCGCGAGCAATTTTAATATCGAGTGTCGGCTGTATGCTGGTGCTCAGTCTGCTGATGGTTGCTTCTGCCTCTATTCCCTTTGCGCTCAGTCGCGGCATGACAGAGCTGCATTTTTTTAGAAATCAGCTGCTCTATATGGGAATCGGCCTGATCGCCGCTGCTTTTCCTTATTACTTGGTGTCCCTACGAACCTTATATAAAACAGAAACCCAGTTTATCCTACTAGCGATTACCGGAGGCTTGCTGTTTTTAACTTTGTTTGGCACACCGATTAATGGCTCTAAGCGTTGGTTGAATTTAGGTTTTTTAAACTTTCAGGTCGCAGAATTGGCCAAACTGGTCATGATTGTATTCGTATCTGACTTTGTCGTGCGTCGATCTTTTGAGGTTCGTAATGGCTGGGATGGCTTTTTACGGATATTTTTAGTGGTCGGCATGATTACGCTATTACTGTTATTGCAGCCAGACTTTGGCTCTTTGGTCGTCATTGTGGGTACTGTTTTTGCGATATTTTATATCGCTGGCGCACCTTACAAGCAGTTCTTGGCATTGGGCGGCTTGGTGGCTGGGTTAGCAGTACTGGCAGTGACGTTGGTACAGTATCGCTTGGTACGTGTGATGTCGTTTTTGGATCCCTTTGACGATGTGCAAGATACCGATTATCAGCTCGCGCGCAGTTTGATTGCCTTTGGTCGTGGTCAGTTTACTGGCGTTGGTTATGGTGAAAGCGTACAAAAACTGTCGCATTTACCTGAGGCGCATACGGATTTTTTATTAGCGATTACGGGTGAAGAGTTGGGTTTTGTGGGGGTCGCGATGGTGTTGCTGCTTGAGGCGCTCATTATCGGTAGCGCAATGCGGATCAGTTATAACGCGCTCAAGCGTCGTCAGATGCGTATGAGCTATACCGCCTTTGGTATCGGTGTGGTCTTTATCGCGCAAACAATTATTAACGCGGCGATGAATATGGGTGCGATTCCGACTAAGGGTTTGACCATGCCATTTTTCAGCTACGGTGGTTCATCCATGCTCATCAGCTTAGTGATGGTTGCCTTGCTGCTAAAGATTTACAAAGAAAGCCCTGAGATCGAAAAAAGCCAGTGCCGTTATTATTAGTCGCTTCGGTAATTAGCAAGTTAAAAGAATTTTCATGATTAATGTTTGATGACCACTATTTGACAAAAAGCGTCGCCAGCAGCGGCGCTTTTTGTTTTTTAATAATGGTGCAGATTAAGTGCGCTTTTGCCCTGGAGCGGGGTATGATCCCATTGCGCAATTGCTTGCGCTAGCATACGGGTTGGTGTATCTCTATCGACCGCTGGCTGCTGTAATAACTCAAGAGCGGTCTTTAGCAATTGGCTTGGATCGCGAGTATCAATCGGTTGTGCAAGGTTCTGCTTGGAGAGCTTTTGTCCATCAGGATTGCATATCAAGGGCAGATGATACCAGTGATCGATAGCCGGTAAATTAGCTGCCTGCATGATACTAATCTGAGCCGTGGTCATGGGTAAAATGTCCAATCCACGCATAATATGAGTGACTTGTTGTAGCCCGTCATCGAGGCTGGCGGCTAAGATATAATTGATCATGCCGTCGTTGCGGCGCACCACCATATCCCCTAAGGTCTGTTGTGGATTGTCCCACTGCAAGCCCTGAATACCATCATTAAAGCCAATGCTATAGTCTGGCAGTTGTATGCGCAGCTTGTGTTGCTGACGATCGAGATTGGCATTGAGGCAGCAGCGTGGGTAGCGTTGTCTATTGGGTAGCAGTTGCTTAATATCCGTAGCATTCAAATCTGCTGGTAGAGGCTCTAGGTTTTGAGTCGTCGAAGATGGCTGTGCTTGCTGAGACCAGTAGCGCTCCAAGTCCTTACGTGAGCACTGACAGTCATAAGTTAGTGGTAGCAGGTCTGATGATAAATAGTCGTTATAGATATCAATACGCTCAGACTGATAAATGACATCTCCATCCCACTGTAGCCCGAGCACTTCTAGATCTATAAGAATCTGCTCAGTGAACTGTCTGTCACAGCGTTCCGTATCAGTATCTTCGATACGCAGCAGCCATTTACCACCGAGCGACTTGATATGGCAAAAGCTGGCAAGCGCAGTGGTCAAGGAGCCAAGATGCAGCTCACCCGTGGGTGAAGGCGCAAAGCGGCCGATAGGAGGGGGTAGTGGTTGCTGATGGGGCATATGAATACGAGTCGTTTGCAAAGTAGAAAGTAGGGGTTATCAAGGTAATTACTCATCAAAGCAGTAGAATGTAGCTATAGTCAGTGAAAAGTAATATCGAACCATCACGCACTGCTAATATTAATTCTTCTGGCTTGCTGTGCTTTTGCAGACAGAGGCGATAAAAAATTGATATCAGCAATAGCGTCGCGTCTTTAGGATATTTTGACTCTTAGATTAACACACCAAGTGCAACGCTAATTAATATATAGAATAAAGAAGAACAGAGTAAAAAGATATTTATTAAATGGGCTTATTTTGTCAGTAAACTAAAAAAGCTATCTATAGAACGGAATTTATAAAACGCAACGAGCGACCAATAAATGGTCGCTCGTTATTATAAAGCCTGTCAGCACGCATTTATCTGCACTGACATAAGGGCGTGTTTAGGTATGACCTTGGTTTTGACGCTCTTTGATCTCTGATAACGTCTTGCAGTCGATACATTGGGTTGCCGTTGGGCGAGCCTCAAGACGGCGCAAGCCAATCTCTACCCCGCAAGTTTCACAAAAACCATAGTCATCGTTTTCAATTTCTGCCATAGACTTATCGATTTTGCGAATGAGTTTACGCTCACGGTCACGCGTACGTAACGTCAAGGCAAACTCTTCTTCTTGAGTCGCGCGGTCGTTGATATCTGGCATGGCGCTAGACTCATCTTGGATATAAGTCTTGGTGCGATCTGCTTCGCCAATCAGTTGCTGCTTCCAATCCAACAAAATAGCCTTAAAATGCTCTAACTGCGCATCAGACATATACTCTTCGTCTTTGGCAGGCACATAAGGAGTAAACTTAACATCACTCGTATTCGTGGTCACGGTGCTCATATGGGTATCCTACTTTTTCAAATTAATTCAATAAAACGACATATCAAAAGACAAGACGTTATAAGTTTAACAAACGCTATAAGTTGTCCCTTTATAAAACGTTTTACCACTTGGTAACACAAGTAACACAGCTGAACTCAGCGTACGGTTATATTGATATGTTTATATCAATGGTCAGGTATATTGTTATGCATATTTTTATTTAAATGGCTGGGTCTAAATAATGCGACAAATGACTGACTGTGAAAACTTAGCTTGTGGTCAATGTAGCCATCCTAGCTATTATAATTTTGCTGATGATTAATCGCGTTACCGTTCTAACGCGGTTTGGTTTTATCAGTATCGTTATTCACTTATCATAAAGCAAAGTTTGATTTTGCCAACCATATGGACGAAATTTTTTGTATTAAATCAAACATATGGACAAGGGCAATCATGGTGTTTTTGACGCCGAGAAAACTGGGCATCAAGTATCCAACCTTTTAACCCAGCTTGCAACCTCTCCATTGTTGGCTAATTGCAACCAGCGATAACCGGGGCGCGCGTTTTCATCGTAAGCAAAATCGTCTCTATAAGGCTTAAATTGATAGCAAGTCGACGGCGTGCTATAAACGCTGACCCCTTGACGATGGCGTACTTGCGCTTGATGGGTATGACCGCTAATGATTACTTTTAATTGGTCAAACGGAGCCATATGCTGCCAAAAAGCCTCGGTATTCTTTGCCATATGGATATCGATCCAGTCAGACTCTACTGGGATAACATGATGGTGCAGGGCGATGAGCGCAGGCTTATTACATCCTTGCAGCTGCCTACACAACCAGTCGATATCGGTCGCGGTCACCTCTCCTGCCACCTTGCCAGAAATAGAGGAATCCAGTAATAGTAATTGCCAGTGCTCCGTCTCAATAACGTGTCGGCTGAGCAAACGCGCATCGGTCGGCTGGGCGACGAGTTCGCGCTGAAAAAACGGTAAATCGCAACCGATCTCATCAGTGACATCATGATTGCCCGCAATACAGGCAAAAGGGATATTGGTCGCTTGCAACACTTCAAAAATATGGTCGTAAATAGCGGGCCGTACTTGATTGACTAAGTCGCCAGTCACCACGATCAAGTCACAGCGGATATCTTCATTCAATGCTTGTTCGATGATTTTTTCAAAACTATGCTGACAAACAAATATATCGGAACTATTGTCAATGTTGTCATCTGCCAGCGCAGAGGTGGGCGTTGACAGGTGCAAATCCGTGATTTGTAGCACATTTAGCTGTTGATCTGGCGTACTGATGTTATTGGCAGGATAGCTTAGCATTGGGTCAGTCCCTTATCGAATCAAAACAAGTACTGCTGTTAAAACGAGTATGGATAAATCGGTCACTGTTATTGATGACACACTTTAGTATGTTTATCATTAATAACAGCATTCTACTAACTATCGCGCTAATAGCATCAGGGAAAGTTTATATCATAAAGCGAATGAAAGCTCTAGCATATTGATGAAATAAAGTTGGATAAAGGGATAATGATTCGCTAAAGACTATAGAAGTCTCTACTACAAAGTTTTAAAGAGCCTCTCTACTGGCGCATCGTCCAAAATTTTGCCGTTAGCACCTTTGATAAAATCAGCGCTACAAAGAATAAAATAGCCAATATCAGTACGATAGACAGACCAGTTTGAATATCTAGCCAAATACTGCCCCAAACACCTAGCGTCACGCCAAGCTGAGCGATAAGCAGCGCGATAACCACCATTTGCTTTGGCGATGCTGACCATAAACGTGCCGTTAAAGCCGGTAGTACCAGCAAGCCACTGATTAATAAGCTACCCACCGCTTGCAGGGCAATGGCACAAAACCCTGCCAATAAACCCATAAAAAATAGCCGCTGGCGTGTTGGGTTGACGCCTTGAATCCGTGCTAACGCTTCGTGAGTAGCAAGCTTAATTTGTGCCGGCCAAATATAGGCGAGTAAACCTAATCCTACCAGTACACTACCGCCTATTAAGGGTAAGTCTGCCCAATCAAGCTCGAGCAAATTACCAAACAAAAACCCCAGCACGTTGGCTTGCTGATCGGTCAGTTGGGTCAGCGCTAACAGCCCCAAGCACAGCAGCGACACCGCAACCACCGCCAGTACGGAATCGACGGGCAAACGCTCATCATCTATGAGCACGAGTCCTAGTACCACTATCACGCTCACCAAAGCAATACCAATGCCCATGGGCAACTGCCACCACACGGCCAAGGCCACGCCTAGCAAAGTACCATGCGCCAAGGCATCGGCAAAAAATGCCATGCGTCGCCACAATACCAAACAACCGAGGGGCGCTGATAGCAGTGCTAAGATACTGCCAGCAATCCAAGCAGGCGCAATAATGGCTAACCAAGCACTCATAATGTGTATCCAATAAACGGTTTATAAAATAAAGATCGTAAAGCAGCTTTTTGCTTTGGTCGGTTGGTTTCGATGATTACAACTCGCTTGGCGCGTGATGTTCACAGGCGTGCGGCTGGTGGACATAAGGCTGCTCATAATGATGACCAAACAGCTTTTGAAACTCACTACTAATGGCAAGTTCGCTTGGTTGTCCCTCGCAGCAAATATGCTTATTTAGACAAATTACCCGTCGGCTGCCTTTCATCACCCAATGCAAATCGTGTGACACTACTAGCATGGCACAGCGTAAGAAATCCGGCAGCTCATCAATGAACTGATAAAGCCAAACCTCGGTATCAGGATCAAGTCCTTGCATCGGCTCATCTAAAATCAATAAATTGGGCTTATCTAATAAGGCACGGGCCAATAGAACTCGCTGCGTTTCACCACCTGACAGGTGCAACATCTGCCGTGATAGCAAGTGCGTCAACGATAAATTATCAAAGATAAACTGGCGTTGCTCAGCCGTTAAGCGTTTCTTATCGGCCTGCGCCAATAAGTCGCAGACTCGTAATGGCAATATCGGCGGTACCGCAAAGCGCTGCGGCACATAGCCAAGCTGTAACTGATGATGGGGCGTCATTTGCCCTTTAGTTGGCTCAATCAACCCTAAAATAAGCTTAACCAACGTCGATTTACCAGCGCCATTTGGCCCAATAAGACTGACTGTCTCGTTAACGGCAATATCGATATTAATATGTGATAACAAGCGTTGCGAACCAATGTCATAGCTGATATCGCTTAAGCTCAGCAGCTGGTTAGTTTGGCTGGTCTTATTATCCAGACTAATAGAGGCAGACGATTGCTCTGATGATGAAGTGGGTAGGCTCATAGGCTAGTGACTAATATATTGGTAAATGATAAATGGCTGAATACTTAATGCTAAATACTGAATAATAAGTACCTAGATCAGTACTTAATAAAAAAATACAGCAAGCTTTACTGGCATGCTTGGCAACGACCACTGAGCTCAATGACGCTACGAGCGACGATAAAGCCCACATCTTGCTCCGCAAAGCTCATCATTTCTTGTACTGGTAAGCTGCTACATTCTTGAACCCGCTGGCACTGATCGCAGATTAAAAATGCGGCAGTATGCTGGGCGCGTGGGTGACAGCAGGGCACATAAGCATTGATGGAGGTCAGTTGATGTATCAAACCTTCGCTCAACAAAAACTCCAAACTACGATAAACCGTCGGCGGTGCGACGTTTTTTGGCGTCTGATTGGTGAGAGCCGAATCTTGTGTATCCGGTTCTGACAAGCGCATTTGCTGCAATTGCGTGATCAAGTCGTAAGCACCAACCGGCTTATTGGCAGCCAATACTAACTGATATATCTGCTGGCGCAGTAGCGTAAAGCGTACACCACTTATGCGGCATTGTTCTTTTGCCGCCGTCAAGCGCTCGGTTACATCATGCGCGGTGAAGTGTTGCACATCATGCAAATGTTCGCATGTCGATGAAGTAGTGGACATAGGACAAACTCCTAAAAAATATGACGCCTTTTTATGATGGCGTTTTTCATTGTTATAGTATAACATAATGAAATACAAAACAGGCAAGTCGCCTTCACTTAATAATAAAGACCCTACTATGAATGTATTTTTCAGCTATTTTTTACGCTCATTCATTATACTACAACGATTTCTCATTACTGGGATAGTCGCGTTAAGCTGCTTGACGTTAAGCGCTCAAGCAGCCACCGTTAGTGTGAGTAATTATCCATTATTCTTGTTGAGTCAAGCTGTGACTGATGGTGCGCCGCCTGCCAAGCAATTATTGCAAGCAGGGGAGGTGGGGCATCACGGCAGTATTAGTCCGGGCGACATAAAAGCCATTCAAGACAGCAAGTTTGTGGTATGGTTTGGCGAGCCACTAGAGAACAATCTGGCCGCCAGTCTCAATAGCGCGCCCAATGCCATTGCCTTATTCAAGTTTGACGCCTTTAACCGTCATCCACTGCGCGATATCAAAGGCAAGCCTATCGCTGGTACCCTAGACCCACATATTTGGCTCGATCCTCAAAATGCCAAAGCCATCACCCGTGCGCTGGCGGTGATTCATAGCCATGCCAATCCTGAGTATAAAAAGCTCTATCATACCAATGCGCAAAAATTTGCCCAGCGACTGGATAAAGAAGTGCTTGCCACAAAGCAGAGCACAGCGTCAAAAACATTGCCTTATTGGGCATATCACGATGCTTATCAGTATATGGAGGACAGCTTAAAGCTACAGCTCATCGGCAGTCTTAGCACCGATCACCATTTAGCGCCAAAAGCCAGTCAGTTGCGCTGGCTAAATGAGCAGCGTCCTGCCAAACAAATGTGTTTGGTTAGTCCAAGTGCACCAGCTAAAGGGTTGCTCGCTAAGCTACAACCGGTAAAGAGTACCGTGCAAGCTGAAGACATGAGTAACAGTCAAGACTTTGTTAGCGGCTGGCAGACGATGGCGCAGCAAATCCGTCAATGTATCGCATAGCTATTTTTAGCCCATTTAGACTGTTATCAGTTGAATGGAGGACATGCCATAGCTAGGCTTTACTAAGTTTTTAGAGGAAGCGTTAGCGCTAAACAATCAAATGCTTGATAAGACGCATATTTTACTTGCTAATCGCGCGCGCGCTCCCTATAATAAGTGGCGTTTTATTTTGGTTAAAAGGCAACGTCTGTATAGTGACTTTTCATGCATAAAGTGGTCATGGATAAACTGGTCACGGATAAAATCGTGGCAAATATGCGACATTATCCCAATACTATAGGATAGCTGCTGATGACCAAGCCTGCCAAACGCACGCAAAAAGATGAGATTGGCATCTACCTGAAACGCCAAGCATGGATTTTATTTATCCTGATTATTATTGGTTGGGTAGTAGATGTGACCTGGCTCGACAGTGGGCTGATAGTAGCAAAAAGTACCGCGATCGGTGCGCTACTTAGTTATGCCACACAAGCCGTCTTTGCAAGTTTTATCTTTTGGCATACTGGATATCGCGCGCGCCGGCATATTGTCAGCCAGCTATATCGAGGTCAGATGGTCAAATGGCTACTGACAGTGTTTGGTTTCGCACTAATTTTTATTACCGTACAACCCCTAGCAGCGCCTGCGTTGTTCATCGGTTTTATGGTAATGCAAATTAGTCACAGTTGGATGTTGTGGCACATACGCTAGTACTCTTTACGATCAGTATTGACGTGAGTAAGTATCTATTAGCGTTAGATAAGTCATCCTGCCGTCCAACTTCTCTATGGCTAGCTTCACAAAGCCAAAAGAATGACAAATAACTGATTTGACGTTAAGGTATGGACTTATAAGTTACTGCTATAAGTCGTTGAAATTACCGTAAAAAGTAAAAATAGTGTTATAGATAATAGATAGTTTGGTTAATTGCTATTACTTATAATTTTATTTTTACATTTTAACGAATGATGCAAACCCATGCCACCAAAGGTCAATAGCCGCTAACTGGTTCATACAGCGGATAAAAAAGTCATAATAGACTTTACACGAATACAACGCTGCATTAATATAGGCAGCTAACTGCTTTGTTTCTGGACGCCATATTGAGCGTTTGCCTGAAAAGATCGGCAGAAGCAGACACCTATTCGATATAAACATTAAAGGGCCATTAATGAATAATCGTGCGCCCTTTTTTGATAGCTAAAATTTATCCATGACTATCAAATTGAGCCGCCGCAATAAAAAAATTGGTTATTCCGCTTAATTATTTAAGAATAACAGAGTAGTTATAGAGCTATGGGTTGGATGTTATTGGTTACATGAGGGCTGTAAGTGTTTTTCTGGATTTGCTTAATCGCAGATTGGTGACAACGCAAACGCCTCATCAGATGACAACCATATTTTTTGGTAGTTGATTAAATCGTTGATTAATAAGAAGCTGACATTATGGCATCCGAGCAAGCATCATCAGAATATATCTCTCACCACTTAACGAATTGGACGTACGGCTATCTGCCGGGCGAAGGTTGGAAAGTTGCCTATACTGCTGAAGAAGCAGGGTTAATGGGTTTTAAAGCTATCCATCTTGACTCCATGTTATGGTCAATCGGTCTGGGTATTTTATTTTGTGCCATCTTTTGGATGGTTGCCAAAAAAGTTACTTCAGGCGTTCCCGGCAAAACTCAAGCAGCGGTTGAGATGATCGTTGAGTTTGTTGATAACAACGTCCGTGATTCTTATAGTGGTACGTCAAAATTGATTGCGCCGCTAGCGTTGACCATTTTTGTATGGATTTTCTTAATGAACTTGATGGATTTATTGCCTATCGACTTCATTCCAAGTCTAGCAGGTCAAGTTGGCGCTGCGATGGGTCATGATCCACATCACGTGTTCTTCAAGATTGTACCAACGACTGACCCTAATATCACCCTAGGCATGTCATTTTCTGTCTTTGCGTTGATTATTTACTACAGTATTAAAGAAAAAGGGTTGGGTGGTTTTATCGGTGAGTTAACACTGCATCCGTTTAGCGCCAAAAACCCAATCATGCAAATCATTTTAATCCCCATCAACTTTATCTTAGAGTTTGTTACTTTGATCGCCAAACCCATTTCACTAGGTTTGCGTCTGTTCGGTAACATGTATGCTGGGGAGCTAATCTTCGTATTGATTGCCCTGATGCCGTTTTGGATTCAATGGGCGTTATCGGTGCCGTGGGCGATTTTCCACATCTTAATTATTACCCTTCAAGCGTTCGTATTCATGATGTTGACGATAGTTTATATGTCGCTTGCATCATCAACTGAACATTAATTATATACATTCAATAGGTAAATGAGGATACATCAATGGATCCAGTATTAGGTGGTTACACAGTTATCGCAGTAGCACTGCTTATCGGTCTTGGCGCACTTGGCACAGGGATTGGTTTTGCTATTCTAGGCGGCAAGTTCTTAGAAGGTGTTGCACGTCAACCAGAACTTGGTTCACAACTGCAAACTCGTATGTTCATCGTGGCAGGTCTACTTGATGCCGTACCGATGATTGGTGTTGGTATTGCTATGCTATTGTTGTTCGCTAACCCTCTAGCAGGTTAATCAGAAAGCTCAGTTGTAAATGTTTGGTGGTCAAAGTTTGTATATTAAACATAGCCAAAGTTTGGCTATCAAATATGATCAATGAAACTGATTTTTCATTAACAAAGAGGTGATCACGTGAATATCAATTCTACCCTCATCGGTCAAGCCATTGCTTTTGCAATATTTGTGATTTTTTGCATGAAATTCGTGTGGCCACCACTTATCGGTGCCATTAATGAGCGTCAGCGTAAAATCGCTGAAGGCTTAAACGCCGCAGAAAAAGCAAAAGCAGATTTAGCGACCGCGGAGCAAAATGTACAGCAGGAGCTTGATGTTGCAAAAACTAAAGCTGCTGCGCTAATTGAGCAAGCGAACAAGAGCGCCAATCAGCTTGTTGAAGATGCAAAATTGCAAGCCCAAGCGGAAGGCGAACGCATTCGTCAACAAGCGCAAGCCTCTATCGACCAAGAAATCAATCAAGCGCGCGAATCATTGCGTGCCCAAGTTGCTGAACTGGCTGTACTTGGTGCTGAAAAGATTTTGCAAGACAAAGTCGATGTGCAAAAACATGCCAGTATGTTAGACCAACTGGCGGCGAAGCTGTAATTGTGAGGATATCATGGCTGACTTATCAACCTTAGCACGACCGTACGCTAAAGCCGCGTTTGACTATGCCAATGAAAACGGGGTAGTAAATGAGTGGGAAAACTTCTTATTTATTGCCGCTACCGTTGTCAATGACAAGTCGTTCAGTACTTGGCTAGACAATCCAGCTGTTTCTGCTGAGCATAAGTCAGCTGCTTTGGTCGATCTTTATGATACGCAAGTAGCTAGCGTGAATGATTCTGCTTTTAAGCAGTTATTAGGTGAGACCCAAGGGGCTCGTCATGACCAAAACGCCAGCTATCCTAAAGTATCAGTAGCACTTAGTAACTTCGTTAAACAGTTATCAGAACAAGAGCGTCTGGCGCTGCTTCCTGAAGTTTATGAGCATTATCGCCGTCACAAGGCAATAAGCTTAAAGCAGCTTGACGCTTATGTGACCTCTGCTTATCCATTAACCGATGCTCAGCGTCAGACGCTGCAAACGCGTCTTGCTGACTCGCTCAATGCGAGCGTAGTGATTCACGAGTCGGTTGATCCAAATCTATTGGCGGGCGCTACGATTAAAGTCGGTGACAAAGTTATCGATGATTCGATGCGTGGCAAGTTACAACAGTTAAAAACACAGCTAACGGCCTAATGCCAATCATCCGTGCAGCTTAATAAAGCTTGCGTGATATAAGAGCATTTAAGTCAGTGGCGGGTTATCATAAATTAAAGGAAACAAGGCAATGCAACAATTGAATCCAGCGGAAATCAGTAATCTGATTAAGCAGCGTATTCAAGACCTTGATGCGGGTGCAACTGCAAAGAATGAAGGCACGATTGTCAAAGTATCTGACGGTATCGTGCAGATTCATGGTCTTGAAGATGCCATGTACGGCGAAATGATTGAGTTTGAAGGTGAAATCTACGGAATGGCGCTTAACTTAGAGCGTGATTCTGTTGGTGCAGTAGTATTAGGCGACTTCCTAAAACTACAAGAAGGTCAAAAAGCCTATTGTACTGGTCGCATTTTGGAAGTACCCGTAGGTCCTGAGTTGCTAGGCCGTGTTGTTGATGCTTTAGGTAACCCTATTGATGGCAAAGGTCCTATCGATGCCAAGATGACTGATAAAGTCGAAAAAATCGCCCCGGGCGTAATTGACCGTCAATCAGTTGATCAACCAGTCATGACGGGTTATAAAGCCGTTGATACCATGATTCCAATCGGTCGTGGTCAGCGTGAGCTTATCATTGGTGACCGTCAGACGGGTAAAACCGCCATGGCTATCGATGCGATCATTGCCCAAAAAGCCTCTGGTATTAAGTGTGTCTACGTGGCAATCGGTCAAAAACGTTCTACCATTGCTAACGTGGTACGTAAGCTTGAGCAAACTGGTGCGCTTGAATATACCACTGTGGTTGTCGCTTCAGCGTCAGAGCCAGCAGCACTTCAATATATCGCACCGTACTCAGGTTGTACGATGGGCGAATACTTCCGTGACCGCGGCGAAGATGCGCTGATTGTATTTGATGACTTATCAAAACAAGCCGTTGCTTATCGTCAAATCTCACTATTGCTACGTCGTCCGCCAGGTCGTGAAGCCTATCCTGGTGACGTATTCTACTTACACTCACGTTTACTTGAGCGTGCATCACGCGTAAACGCCGCGTACGTAGAAAAATTCACTAATGGTGAAGTGGTTGGTAAAACGGGTTCTTTAACCGCGCTACCTATCATTGAAACCCAAGCGGGTGACGTCTCTGCATTCGTACCGACTAACGTGATTTCAATCACTGATGGTCAGATCTTCTTAGAGTCTAGCCTATTCAACTCAGGTATCCGTCCAGCAGTTAACGCTGGTATCTCGGTATCGCGTGTCGGTGGTGCTGCTCAGACGAAGATTATCAAAAAGCTCTCTGGTGGTATTCGTACCGCACTAGCTCAGTATCGTGAACTAGCAGCGTTTGCTCAGTTTGCCTCTGATCTTGATGACGCAACGCGCGAGCAGCTTGATCATGGCGAGCGTGTGACTGAACTGATGAAACAGAAGCAATATCAGCCAATGTCTATCTCTGAGCAAGCAGCGGTTATTTATGCATCAAACGAAGGTTTCTTATCAGACGTACCTGTTGAAAAAATCGGTGCTTTCGAAGAAGCTTACTTACGTTATATGCATGATGAGCAAAGTGAATTGATGCGCGAGATTGATGATACTGCGAACTATAATGATGATATCGCAGGTCGTTTAAAGTCAGCTTTAGAGACCTTTAAACAAAATCACAGTTACTAAGTTAGCAAATACTAAGTTAACGGGTTAAGCCGAATTGGTTATGGCTGTCATTGATAGCTTATAATGTGGCGCGTTGTCTGATAAGCTTTTGCTGAGACAGTAGCGCGCCACCGCATTAACCATCATGGTATTAGATCGCGTGTTGCCACAAGATTTAAAATATTATTCTAACCGTTCAATGTTTTATATTAAAAATTTGTTGCAGGCGCCAATGCTTTTTAACCCTCTTATATTGGAATCATTATGGCAAGCTTAAAAGAGATACGTGCCAAAGTCACCAGTATTAAAAGCACCCAAAAAATTACTCGCGCTATGCAAATGGTAGCAGCAAGTAAGATGCGCCGTGCCCAAGAGCGCATGGAAGTGGGTCGCCCGTATGCTGATAGTATGCGCCGGGTTATTTCACATTTGGTGCATGCCTCATCAGACTACAAACATCCTTATATGGTATCGCGTCCGGTCAACAAGGTCGGCTACATTGTCGTTACCTCTGATCGTGGTCTCGCGGGTGGTTTGAATATTAACCTATTTAAAGCACTAACCAAAAGCATTCATGAGTATCAAGATCAGTCTGTTCAAGCCGAGTTCGCAGTCATCGGTGCCAAAGGCGTCAGTTTCTTCAAAAACTTCGGTGGCAAAGTCACTTCAGCCGTGACCGACTATGGCGACAAGCCAACGTTTGAGCAATTAAATGCGCCGGTTCAGGCCATGCTTGAGGACTATAGTAACGGTAATATCGACCGTATCTATGTGGTATATAACAAATTCGTTAATGCCATGACTCAAAAGCCAACCGTCACTCAGTTGGTGCCTCTACCAGAGGGCTCATTTGGTGATGGAGAAAGCGGCATAGAGACAGAACTGAGCTGGGATTATATCTACGAGCCTGACATCAAGACGTTGATTGATGAATTGCTTGGTCGTTATATTGAGTCGATTGTCTATCAAGCAGTAATGGAAAACATTGCTTCTGAGCAGTCTTCGCGTATGGTTGCGATGAAAGCGGCGACAGATAATGCTGGTGACCTAATTAACGATTTACAGTTGGTTTATAATAAGCTGCGTCAAGCGGCGATTACTCGAGAAATCTCGGAAATCGTTGGCGGTGCTGCTGCTGTTTCATAATTGAAACCCCTTATGAAACCCACTATATACAGAAGTTCAAGGAGAACGCAATGAGTAGCGGTCGTATTGTACAGATTATTGGCGCGGTTCTTGACGTTGAGTTCAACCGTAACGAAGTTCCTCAAATTTATGATGCCTTGCAAGTAGACGGTACCGAAACCACCCTAGAAGTACAGCAACAGCTAGGTGATGGCATCGTACGTACTATTGCCATGGGATCAACCGAAGGCCTAAAGCGTAACCTACCGGTTACCAACACTGGTGCACCTATTGCAGTACCCGTTGGTATCGGTACGCTTGGTCGCATTATGGATGTTCTTGGTCGTCCTATCGATGAAGAAGGTCCTGTACAGGCTGATGAAAAATGGTCTATCCACCGTGAAGCGCCAAGCTACGCGGATCAGTCAAACAGCACTGAGCTGTTAGAGACTGGTATTAAAGTTATCGATCTACTTTGCCCGTTCGCTAAAGGTGGTAAAGTTGGTCTGTTTGGTGGTGCTGGTGTTGGTAAAACCGTCAACATGATGGAATTGATCAACAACATCGCTCTTAAACACGAAGGTTTGTCAGTATTTGCTGGCGTTGGTGAGCGTACGCGTGAAGGGAACGATTTCTATCACGAAATGCAAGAAGCTGGCGTTGTAAACACTGAAGACTTTAGCAAATCTAAAGTTGCGATGGTATATGGTCAGATGAATGAGCCACCGGGTAACCGTTTACGTGTTGCACTTTCTGGTTTGACCATGGCTGAGTACTTCCGTGATACCAAAGATCCTGCCACTGGCAAAGGTCGTGACGTATTGCTATTCGTTGATAACATCTATCGTTATACACTAGCCGGTACTGAAGTATCAGCATTGCTTGGTCGTATGCCATCAGCGGTCGGTTATCAGCCAACACTAGCTGAAGAGATGGGTATGCTGCAAGAGCGTATTACGTCAACGCAGTCAGGTTCTATTACATCAGTTCAAGCCGTATATGTACCTGCGGATGATTTGACGGATCCATCACCAGCAACGACGTTTGCCCATTTGGATGCGACTGTTGTACTAAGCCGTGATATCGCCTCACAAGGTATCTATCCTGCGGTTGATCCACTGGATTCAACCTCACGTCAGCTAGATCCATTGGTTATCGGTGAAGAGCATTACAACGTTGCTCGCGGTGTACAGGAAATCTTGCAGCGCTATCGAGAGCTAAAAGACATCATCGCAATCTTGGGTATGGATGAGTTATCAGAAGAAGATAAGCTAGTCGTTTATCGTTCGCGTAAGATTCAGCGCTTCTTATCGCAGCCATTCCACGTAGCCGAAGTCTTTACGGGTGCACCTGGTAAATATGTACCACTACGCGATACCATTGCTAGCTTTAAAGCAATCATCGCAGGTGAGTATGATGATTTGCCAGAGCAAGCATTCTATATGGCTGGTGGCATCGATGAAGTCGTTGCTAAAGCAGAAAAAATGAAATCTTCTGCAGCGTAAGTGGTATTAGCATTGGCTAACGAGTAGGTATAATATAAATTTATAGCTACTCATCAGTAACGCATCGCAGTTTTTACTGTTTTTTGATTGCGCTTTGATAGTAAGGAGTTAAGTATGGCAACGTTACAATGTCGCGTCGTAAGTGCCCGTGAAGAGTTGTATTCAGGCGAAATTAGCATGTTAATAGCTACTGGTACCGAAGGCGAGATTGGTGTATTGCCAGGTCACACACCGCTTATTACTTTGCTAAAGCCGGGTGCGATGCGCGTGCAAACACCAAACGGTGAAGAAGAAGTAATTTATGTATCAGGTGGCGTGTTAGAAGTACAACCGAAGATGGTTACGGTATTGGCTGATACAGCGATGCGCGCCCATAATCTTGACGAAAGCAAAATTGTCGAAGCACGTAAGAAAGCGGAGCAAATGCTGGTCAACCAGTCAGATACGGTACAAACCAACGCCGCTTTGGCATCGTTAGCTGAATCAGTAGCACAGCTACAGACGATTCGTAAATACAAAAACCGCGCTTAATTTATGACGGTGAATGTTTAATCATCATTTTAGCCTAGCATTATTCATAAAAAAACAGTCCATCATGGACTGTTTTTTTATGTGTATCATTCTATGCTCATGAATTTATGCTTGTTTGGAGTATGGTCTAATTTATAGACGATCGACTATATTTACCATAGGGTGGATTTCTGTGTTAGATTTGGACAAATAAACCATATTTTCTGCGCTTTTAATTAATAGATAATGACTATTAATAATTTCATGCAAAATTCGCTAGCGGTAATCTTTTTATCTCGCTATATTAGAGTGTGTTTAACATTCAAAAAGAGGCGCTGATAGCGAGTATTCAACATGCCCCAGCTATTGAATAATAATTAATAAGAATATCAAAAAGCTAATAGGGCTATTTTATTTAGAATGGTGATAACTCGCATTTATAGCTACCTTAGATGAGCCGCTGAGAACGGTCTTAAGATTTCTGGCAACACAAAATAGATAATCTTGGACGTAAACTAAAGTTTTAATAGCCGTAGTTTATAGGTTTTGTTAACGACTATAAGCTATAGTATAGGAAGCTGACTGACCCCTGCCGTCAAATCCGTACAGTTAAACTTGGGAGATTTAATTACGCAGCTTGACGATAATAATCAAACCACACCTGTCTTGGCGATTTATAGCCCAAGCTCTTTTGAGTTCTCGTTTGGTTGTAATATAGTTCAATATATCCAATGATATCGGTAATGGCGGCAAATCTAGTTTTATAGTCTTGGTGATACACCAGCTCGTTCTTTAATATGCCCCAGAAGCTTTCTATGGGTGCGTTGTCAAAGCAGTTGCCTTTAGCACTCATTGAGCCTGTAAACTGATGCTGCTTGATGATTTTGTGATAAGCGTGGCTACAGTACTGACTGCCTCTGTCAGAATGCACAATCAGCCCTTTGCCTGGTCGTCTGTTCTTGATTGCCATATTTAGTGCACGACAGACTAAATCAGCAGTCATGCGTTTATTAATGGCGTAGCCAACCAGCTCTTTGGTGTATAGATCTTTGACCCCTGCTAAGTACAGCCAGCCCTCATTTGTCCAGATATAAGTAATGTCACTGACCCAAGACTCATTAGGACGCTTGGCATCAAACTGCTGATCGAGCACGTTTGGATAAACCAGCTTGTTGTGATTAGAGTCGGTGGTCACTTTAAAGCGCTTATGACGTCGGCATTTGATGCCGTGCTCTTCTTTGATGCGTCTCACCATGTATAGGCTAATGTCATGGCCTCGCTCACTTAGATGCGCATGCAGACGCTCATATCCATAGCGCTCCTTTGTTTCACTGTGCGCGGCTTTAACCAGCAGCTCAGACTGGTTGCGATGTATCTGTTGATCGCTGATATCACGACTCAGCCAGTCGTAGTAGCTAGAATGCTTAACCTTTAGTACACGGCACATAGCTGTGATACTAAATATCTGCTGGTTATCCTTAATAAAGGCGTACTTTACTAACTGTTTTTCGCGAAGTACGCCGTGGCCTTTTTTAATATCTCTCGCTCCTCCTCGGCAACTTTAAGTTGTCGCTTGAGCTGCTTTATTTCTTGAAGCGCTGTCATAAGATCAGGATCATATTGTTCTGTGCCGATAAGCTTGCCTTGATTGGCTTTGTTATGCCAATTTGATAGCGTTTGCATGGCAATGCCAAGCTGCTTTGCGGTAGCCGAGATATTGCCATTATTGTCTGATATCTTCTTGACAGCTTCTGCTTTAAATTCGTCACTGTAGGTTCTTACTTTCTTGGTCATGATAAACTCCGATTAATACGCTTAGTTTACCAAGTTTATCTCTACGGTTTCTTCAGCATAGCTCA
>NZ_AYYA01000033.1:0-3740 GCF_000511065.1 Psychrobacter sp. TB67 | reverse complement strand
CTTAGATTAACACATGAAGTGCAATATCAAAGAGCAGGTGAAAAAGAGGCCTAGATGCGCTAGCATCAAAGCTACTATCCACCGCCAAAGTGAGATTGCAACCATGAGCTATACACATCTAAGCCTAGAGGAACGATATCAGATTTATGCCCTTAGAGGGGCACAACATAGTATTAAATTTATAGCAGGGGCGTTAGGCAGAAGTCCCAGCACCATATCAAGAGAGCTTAGACGCAATAAAAGCCTACGAGGCTACCGGGCAAAGCATGCAGACAACACCGCTAAAGCGAGGCGAGCAAATAATGCCTTCACCATCATTTTAAACGTCTGGGACTGGGTCGTGACTAAGCTTAAACTGCAGTGGAGTCCTGAGCAAATAGCAGGCGTTCATAGTGGAGTCAGTCACACGAGTATCTATCGTTACTTATGGACGGATAAGAGGCAAGGCGGCACGCTATGGCAGTATTTAAGACGCAAAGCCAAACCCTATCGTCAAAGGCTTACCACTGAGACTCGTGGGCGTATTAATGACAGGATCTCAATTCATGAGCGCCCTCATGTAGTAAAAGAGCGATCCCGCATCGGTGATTGGGAAGCGGACACCATCATTGGTCAAAACCATAAACAAGCTATCGTGACAGTGGTAGAGCGAAAGACAGGTTTGGTTAAGATGAAGCGAGTGACTAAAAAGAGTGCTCATCTGGTCGCGGATGCGATGGTGGTAATGCTAACTCCAGTGAAACTACACGTTAAGACGATTACGTCCGATAATGGCAAGGAATTTGCGGATCATAAAGCCATTAAGCAAAGACTCTATAGTGGGTTCTACTTTGCTGATGCTTATGCCTCATGGCAACGAGGAACAAACGAAAATACCAATGGCTTGATTAGAGAGTACTTGCCTAAAGGATGTGACTTTAGACAAGTATCTGATGATGAGGTTCAAAACATTGAAGACAGGTTAAACAACAGACCAAGAAAACGATTAGGGTTTAAAACGCCAAACCAGGTGTTTTATTCCATTACTTAGCGTTGCACTTGGTGTGTTAATCTAGGCTTTCAAAAGCAGCTCATGCAATCCTTTATCGATACTGCCTTGGAAGCTGAGATGGAAGACCATCTTGGCTACCCTAAGCATGAGAAGGCAGACAAGCCCAATAAGCGCAACGGCCACACTAAAAAGACCGTCCGCAGTGACACAGGCGATCTTGAGATATCCACCCCAAGAGACCGTGATAGCAGCTTTGAGCCTGTACTCGTCAGTAAGCATCAAACCCGTATCTCAGGTCTTGATGACAAGATCATATTCCTTTACGCCAAGGGTCAAACCACCACCGAGATTGTAGAGAGCATTAAAGAGCTCTACGATGTCGACATCTCAAGCTCTCTTGTCTCAAGAGTCACCGATAACATATTAGAGGACATCACCGCTTGGCAGAACCGGCCGCTGAGCAGTGTTTATCCTATCGTCTATCTAGACTGCATCGTCGTGAAGATACGTCAAGACAAGCAGATCATCAACAAAGCCATTTACTTAGCCCTAGGCGTTAACCTTAACGGTAAAAAAGAGCTGCTTGGTATGTGGTTATCAGAGAATGAAGGCGCTAAGTTCTGGCTGGGCGTTCTCACTGAGCTACAAGACCGCGGAGTACAAGACATCCTCATTGCCTGTGTAGACGGCCTAAAGGGCTTCCCTGATGCCATTAACACCGTTTATCCCAATGCTCAGGTTCAGCTGTGTATCGTGCATATGGTGCGTTACTCCATGAAGTTTGTACCATGGACGGATAAAAAGGCCGTAGCGGCTGATTTAAAGGCCATTTACGGCGCTGATACGCTTGAGATGGCAGAGGCCAACCTTGAGCACTTTGATGAGACTTGGGGCAAGGAGTATCCGCACGTGGTTAAGTCTTGGCGCAATAACTGGGAGGGCTTAACGGTGTTCTTTGAGTATCCGAAAGACATCAGAAAAGCGATTTATACCACCAATGCGATAGAATCACTGAACAGTGTGATTCGGACAGCGGTGAATAAGCGCAAGGTATTCCCATCTGATCAGGCAGCATTCAAAGTGGTGTACTTAGCCACCCAGCAGGCATCCAAAAAGTGGTCGATGCCAATCCGTAACTGGACGTCTGCTCTGAATCGTTTTATGATTATGTTTGATGACCGTATCAGTAAGCATTTAATCTAAATGGCAGTTACACAGAATCTGGGATGGTCTCGAAATCTCTAGCAGTTTGTTTTTTGATTATCGGCTTGACAGCTATTCTTGTGACTAAATTTAATATGATGCAGTTGATAGCGATATAGTAGGAACACCTGTTAGAACCAAAGCCCCTTTAGGGCTTTTTTTATGTCTATAATTTGAATTTGATTTCTAGGGTGGGAAATAACTTGATAGTCATAACCATTGATATTTATAAATTTGCATTTTTCTAACCTGCTTTATACCAACAAATAGTGACCCCTGCCGTCAAATCCGTACAGTTAAACTTGGGAGATTTAATTACGCAGCTTGACGATAATAATCAAACCACACCTGTCTTGGCGATTTATAGCCCAAGCTCTTTTGAGTTCTCGTTTGGTTGTAATATAGTTCAATATATCCAATGATATCGGTAATGGCGGCAAATCTAGTTTTATAGTCTTGGTGATACACCAGCTCGTTCTTTAATATGCCCCAGAAGCTTTCTATGGGTGCGTTGTCAAAGCAGTTGCCTTTAGCACTCATTGAGCCTGTAAACTGATGCTGCTTGATGATTTTGTGATAAGCGTGGCTACAGTACTGACTGCCTCTGTCAGAATGCACAATCAGCCCTTTGCCTGGTCGTCTGTTCTTGATTGCCATATTTAGTGCACGACAGACTAAATCAGCAGTCATGCGTTTATTAATGGCGTAGCCAACCAGCTCTTTGGTGTATAGATCTTTGACCCCTGCTAAGTACAGCCAGCCCTCATTTGTCCAGATATAAGTAATGTCACTGACCCAAGACTCATTAGGACGCTTGGCATCAAACTGCTGATCGAGCACGTTTGGATAAACCAGCTTGTTGTGATTAGAGTCGGTGGTCACTTTAAAGCGCTTATGACGTCGGCATTTGATGCCGTGCTCTTCTTTGATGCGTCTCACCATGTATAGGCTAATGTCATGGCCTCGCTCACTTAGATGCGCATGCAGACGCTCATATCCATAGCGCTCCTTTGTTTCACTGTGCGCGGCTTTAACCAGCAGCTCAGACTGGTTGCGATGTATCTGTTGATCGCTGATATCACGACTCAGCCAGTCGTAGTAGCTAGAATGCTTAACCTTTAGTACACGGCACATAGCTGTGATACTAAATATCTGCTGGTTATCCTTAATAAAGGCGTACTTTACTAACTGTTTTTCGCGAAGTACGCCGTGGCCTTTTTTAATATCTCTCGCTCCTCCTCGGCAACTTTAAGTTGTCGCTTGAGCTGCTTTATTTCTTGAAGCGCTGTCATAAGATCAGGATCATATTGTTCTGTGCCGATAAGCTTGCCTTGATTGGCTTTGTTATGCCAATTTGATAGCGTTTGCATGGCAATGCCAAGCTGCTTTGCGGTAGCCGAGATATTGCCATTATTGTCTGATATCTTCTTGACAGCTTCTGCTTTAAATTCGTCACTGTAGGTTCTTACTTTCTTGGTCATGATAAACTCCGATTAATACGCTTAGTTTACCAAGTTTATCTCTACGGTTTCTTCAGCATAGCTCA
>NZ_AYYA01000032.1:0-72550 GCF_000511065.1 Psychrobacter sp. TB67 | reverse complement strand
CCTAGATTAACACACCAAGTGCAACGCTAAGTAATGGAATAAAACACCTGGTTTGGCGTTTTAAACCCTAATCGTTTTCTTGGTCTGTTGTTTAACCTGTCTTCAATGTTTTGAACCTCATCATCAGATACTTGTCTAAAGTCACATCCTTTAGGCAAGTACTCTCTAATCAAGCCATTGGTATTTTCGTTTGTTCCTCGTTGCCATGAGGCATAAGCATCAGCAAAGTAGAACCCACTATAGAGTCTTTGCTTAATGGCTTTATGATCCGCAAATTCCTTGCCATTATCGGACGTAATCGTCTTAACGTGTAGTTTCACTGGAGTTAGCATTACCACCATCGCATCCGCGACCAGATGAGCACTCTTTTTAGTCACTCGCTTCATCTTAACCAAACCTGTCTTTCGCTCTACCACTGTCACGATAGCTTGTTTATGGTTTTGACCAATGATGGTGTCCGCTTCCCAATCACCGATGCGGGATCGCTCTTTTACTACATGAGGGCGCTCATGAATTGAGATCCTGTCATTAATACGCCCACGAGTCTCAGTGGTAAGCCTTTGACGATAGGGTTTGGCTTTGCGTCTTAAATACTGCCATAGCGTGCCGCCTTGCCTCTTATCCGTCCATAAGTAACGATAGATACTCGTGTGACTGACTCCACTATGAACGCCTGCTATTTGCTCAGGACTCCACTGCAGTTTAAGCTTAGTCACGACCCAGTCCCAGACGTTTAAAATGATGGTGAAGGCATTATTTGCTCGCCTCGCTTTAGCGGTGTTGTCTGCATGCTTTGCCCGGTAGCCTCGTAGGCTTTTATTGCGTCTAAGCTCTCTTGATATGGTGCTGGGACTTCTGCCTAACGCCCCTGCTATAAATTTAATACTATGTTGTGCCCCTCTAAGGGCATAAATCTGATATCGTTCCTCTAGGCTTAGATGTGTATAGCTCATGGTTGCAATCTCACTTTGGCGGTGGATAGTAGCTTTGATGCTAGCGCATCTAGGCCTCTTTTTCACCTGCTCTTTGATATTGCACTTCATGTGTTAATCTAAGTTTTGTATTATGAGAGGTTTCTTAATCTAATACACTAAGTAATATACTTTAGGCAGAAGAAAAAGCCTCAGCCACTGTATGACTACAATCAAAGTCTTACCGCAATTAAAAGGATATTTCATGGGCAAAATCTTGTTAGGGAAAAATTGTGTAGGGTGGTACTTGGCGTTCATAGAAATAGGCAAATAGTCTTTCGAATAAAAGACTATTTAAACAGGCTAAAAGACTATTTAAAGATTCTTTAAAGGCTATCTTTCACTATTAAACATATATAAAACAAGGGCTTAAGGGTCTCTCTAGAGATTAGGTAAAAAAGTTTTTATTTTCCAATAAGCATTATTTACTACTATTTGGGATGAAGGTGTCAGTGAAGTATATAAGAGTTAGTTGATTTAGGCTGCCTTATAAATTAATAGCTAGTAGTATCAATTACTTAATATAAGAAAAAAAGGTTTTTGTATTTGTTTTAAGTAACAATGGTTTACATTTATTAACTTTAGTGTAATATTTAAAATTCTGTTGGGTCAACTTAATACTGATTTTGGTAAAAACAAACTTCCTTCCTTATACTAAATATTAATTAAAGCAGATATTAATTTATGGTAAAAATACTAGTACCTATAGCGCTATCTATATTAATAATAGGTTGCAGCAGCGATAAAGAGCCATTAGCTGAAGTAAAAGAAGAGAATAGTGTGGTAAAAGAAGAGACTGTAAGTGAGCTTGGTGAGCTTACAGAGCTTGATAAATGCCTATCTAGAGTTGGCATGAGTCGAGAAACTACGACGTCTGATATGAGCCTAATTGATATAGCATCAAATGAGATTATGGCGATGGATCGTGATACCCATATGGGTACTGATTACGCGGGTTATGACCATGAGTGCCTTGATTTATATCTTGAGTATATAAACACAACGGATTATGACAATGTTGGTTCGGATGTACAGGACGATGGAGCAGGAGGTGAGTACGAAGATATTGATTGGGATGCAGCTCTTGAATCAGAAGAAACACTAGATTTCGATGTTACGGTCGCACCTGTACTTTATAAAACCTATGAAAATGAAAGATATCAAACACAAATATCTATCATTTCCAAAAATGATGACCCTGTCACACTTACGGATATAATAATTAATAGAGGGAATGCTAAAAACTGCGCACCTTATGGACCCACTTCTAATTTAAATACGACTATGAACTTTGGGCAAAAAGTTACTGTTATGCTTTGGTATACCTGTGAAGTAAGCGATATCATTGAAATAGGTATTAATACAACATCAGGCGAGATGGTATACACCTTTTAAGGATGAAACAATAGTTCTGAAAATTACACAATAAATATTCATTTTGATACTTTTTTTGGAATGGCGTCATAAGCTACAGATTTCAGTTCGGCTCAATATTTAGTAGAAAACAGCTGCTGAATGGTATCAGAAATCTGCTTTCAAGATAGTTGTAGTCTCTATTGAATATTATCAAGAGAAGGCTATTAGATACTAAATATATTCGTGTTGAATAATGTAGTAAAAATTAGAGAGAGCCTTAGCTCTCTTTTTTTTGCCCAAGATTAAACCCTGTCAATATCTTTTACAAAACGAATATATCGCTTTATACGGTTGCCCTCAAATGGTCAACTTACGTATACTAGCTGATTGTTGAACCATCAATGCCGAGAAAATAATGAACCAAGCTGTCCATAACAAATTAATTGCCTTTATTTGGTCTATCGCTGATGACTGCCTAAGAGACGTCTATGTCCGAGGTAAGTACCGTGACGTCATACTACCGATGGTCGTCCTAAGACGCTTAGACAGTCTTTTAGAGCCGACTAAAGATGCCGTTATGGATGAGCTGGCTTTTCAAAAAGATGAGCTTGAACTGGTAGAGCTTGATGGTGAAGGGCTGCAACAAGCGTCAGGCTATGTGTTCTACAACACCAGTAAGTGGACGCTAAAAAGCCTTAAAGATACCACTACAAGTAGCAATCAAATACTGCTTAATAACTTTAATGAATATTTACATGGCTATAGTGCTAACGTCCAAGAGATTATCAGCTGCTTTGATTTAACGTCACAGCTTAGCCATATGGCGCATAAAAACGTATTGCTTGAAGTGCTAGAAAAGTTTGTATCGCCGTACATCAACCTATCACCTGATGAGCGTCTTGATCCAGACGAAAACCGTCTACCAGCTCTCACTAACCTTGGCATGGGCTATGTCTTCGAAGAGCTGATTCGTAAGTTTAACGAAGAGAACAATGAAGAAGCAGGGGAGCACTTTACCCCACGCGAAGTTATTGAGCTGATGACACATTTAGTTTTCGATCCGCTAAAAGACAACTTGCCGAATACTATTACTGTCTATGATCCAGCCTGTGGTAGTGGTGGTATGCTCACTGAATCCCAAAACTTTATTATTGATAAGTACCAGAGCGAAGGCTTTGATCGCAGTATTTATTTATACGGCAAAGAAGTTAACGACGAGACTTACGCTATCTGTAAGTCGGACATGATGATTAGAGGCAACAACCCTGAAAACATTAAGGTTGGTTCGACTTTAGAGACCAATGAATTCTCAAACACGCAGTTTGACTTTATGCTGTCAAATCCGCCTTATGGCAAAAGCTGGGCTAGTGAGAAGAAAAATATCACCGATGGTAAAGTAACGACAGATGAGCGCTTTTTGGTACCTTTAGCTAACTACTGGGGTGAGATTGAGACGGTAGATGCGACACCACGCTCTAGTGATGGTCAGCTGTTATTCTTATTAGAGATGGTTGATAAGATGAAGTCAACCGCCAACGGATCTCAAGGTTCGCGTATTGCGTCAGTACACAATGGCTCAAGCCTATTTACAGGCGATGCAGGTTCAGGTGAGAGTAATACTAGACGCTACCTAATCGAAAATGATTACCTCGATGCCATTATTCAAATGCCGAATAACCTTTTTTATAACACAGGCATCACCACTTATATTTGGCTCGTGAGCAATAACAAGCCAGTCCAACGTCAAGGTAAAGTACAGCTGATTGATGCCAGTCAGATGTATCAAAAGCTCAGAAAGAATTTAGGTGATAAAAATTGCGAGTTTAGTCCAGAGCATATTGCTACGATTACTCAGACTTATTTAGACATGGCAGAGATTGCTCGCAGTCCAGATGATTTCAATGTCAAAGGCGAGCCTGTTGGTATTGCTAGTCAAGTCTTCAACAATCGTGATTTTGGCTATCATAAAGTAACTATCGAGCGTCCTGATCGTCGTCATGCGCAAATGACAGACGAGCAGATTAACACTTTATATTTTGACAATCAGCTACGTGATGCCATGAGTCAAATGCACAGTGAATATGGCGATAGCGTTTATGAAAAGGGGTTTTTTCAGACTAACAAAGACAAGCTCAAAGTATTCTTAGAGCAAGAAGAATTGAGCCTATCTGCCAGTCAACGCAAAAAGCTGCTTGACCCCAAAACATGGGATAATCAGCTGTCTTTATTTAATCATGCCAAAGCTATCCAAGTACATATAGGCAATGCGCTATTTACTGACTTTAATGAGTTCACTAAAAAGATAGCTGACTTTATCAAAACGCAAGCCGATATTAAGCTCAAAGCTAATGAGCGTAAGCAAATCCTTGATGCAGTCAGCTGGTATGACGAGACTGGTGCAAAGGTCATCAAATCAGTGACCACGCTTGACGGTGATAAGCTTGATGATCTGCTTTCCCGTCTTGATTGCACCACTGAGCAGTTGCCAGACTTTGGCTATTATCCTGCTAGCAGTGTAGGCCTAGACACTGCTAAGCCAAACCAATACGTCATCTATGACTCTAGCAGTGATCTGCGAGACTACGAGTCAATACCGTTAGCTCAAAGTATTCATCAGTATTATTTAGATGAGGTGAAGCCGCACGTCGATGAAGCATGGATTGAGCTTGATAGCGTGAAGATTGGCTATGAGGTTAGTTTTAATAAATATTTCTATCAGCATAAGCCACTACGATCACTGGCAGCAGTCGCCAATGAACTTGTCGAGCTAGATAAGCAAGCCGATGGTTTGATAGCTCAGATACTAGGCGTACAAAGCCTTGAGTCAGTCAAGGAGCAGTTATGAGCACTGAGTTATTAGATACTTATCCGAAATATGAAAGCTATAAAGATAGCGGGATAAAAGAATTAGGCAAGGTGCCTAAAAATTGGGAGTTACTATCTAATAAGCATATTTTTTCAATCAAAAATATACGAGTTGGTAAAAAATCTGAGGATTATGATTTATTGTCTCTGACTCTCAAAGGTATTGTAAAAAGAGATATGGATAATCCTCAAGGGAAGTTTCCAGCTGAGTTCGATACTTATCAAGAAGTTAGCTCTGGAGATTTCGTGTTTTGCCTTTTTGATGTAGAAGAGACACCTAGGACAGTGGGGCTTTCTGAGTTTGACGGTATGATCACGGGTGCTTATACAGTGTTAGAAGTATCGCCCAGTTTCGATAAGAATTTTATATATTACTTTTATCTGAATTTAGATAATGAAAAAATGCTCAAGCCACTGTACCGAGGGTTAAGAAATACGATACCAAAAGACTGGTTTATGAGCTATAAAACCTTTGTTCCTACATATAAAGAGCAAACGGCTATCGCTAGATTTCTTGACCAAAAAATGTTGCAAATTGATCAGGCCATCGAATCAAAGCAACAGCAAATCGAAAGGCTCAATGAGTATAAGCAAATCATTATTCAGAATGCAGTCACTAAGGGTTTAGATCCTACCGCTAAAATGAAAGACAGTGGTGTAAGCTGGATAGGTAATATACCTGAAGAGTGGACGATTGAAAAAGGTAAATGGTTGTTTTTTAAAATGGATCGACCTGTTAGAGAAGAGGACGGGATTGTTACTTGCTTCCGTGATGGTGAGGTTACATTGCGTTCGAACCGTAGAACTGAGGGTTTTACAAATGCATTGAAAGAGCATGGTTATCAAGGCGTTAGAAAAGGTGATCTGGTTATTCACCAGATGGACGCTTTTGCAGGTGCAATTGGTGTCTCAGACTCTGATGGGAAGTCTACTCCCGTATATTCAGTATGCATACCTAAAGATAGTAAGAGAGTTTTATCTAAATATTACTCTTATTTTCTAAGGAGTATAGCTCATAACGGATATATACTTTCACTAGCTAAAGGTATAAGAGAGCGATCAACGGACTTCAGGTTTAACGATTTTGCTAAGCTAGAGCTACCTCTACCACCTTACAGTAGTCAAATAAAAATATCAGAATTTATTGAGCAACAAACGGCTCGAATTAATTTGGTTACAGATTTGCAAAAGCAACAAATCGAACGCCTAAAAGAATACAAAACCATCTTAATCAATCAAGCCGTAACTGGCAAAATAAAAGTCAGCTAAGTACGATGCGATAATGTGGCGCTCTTACGATAGGGATTTAAGGGAATAAATATGCAAATTAAAACCAGTCAGTTTTCTGAAGAAGAGCTTGAAAACCATATCGTAGAAGCTATGGGTAATAACGGCTATACGATTGGCGATCCAAGAGATTTCGATAAACAGTATGCTATCGATACAACTCAGTTTTGGCAATTCTTACACGCCAGCCAACAGGATGAGCTTGATAAGATTATCAAGTACAATCCCAATGATTGGCAAGTCTTAATTCTCAATGTCCTTGATCGACTGGTCAAAAAGAACGGCATTCTCGAAATCTTAAAAAAGGGCATCAGTGTTAATGATGCTCACCTTAATTTCCTATATCCAATACCACTTGCCAGCAGTAGTCAAAAAGTAATCGATAACTACCATCAAAACCAATTTAGTATTACCCGTCAGGTGCATTACTCTGTAGCTGATCCGCGCAATTCTGTAGATATGGTGCTGTTTATCAATGGGCTTGCGATTGCAACCTTTGAGCTAAAGAGTACGCATAAAAACCAAACGGCTAGATTCAATGCGCTAAAGCAATATCAAAATGATCGCGACCCCAAAGAGACGCTATTTAACTTTGCTCGCTGTGTGGTGCATTTTGCCTTAGACAATCAAGAAATATACATGACCACGCGCTTGGCTGGTGAGAAGACTTTCTTTTTGCCGTTTAACAAGGGCTACCTTGGTGGCAGTGGTAATCCATCAAATGCAGAGGGTTTTAAGACGGCTTATCTATGGCAGGAAGTGCTGACTCAAGATAGCTTAGTCAACCTTATTAGCCATTTCGTACGCCTCGGCTGTGATGATCCTGATATCAAAAAGCCAAAGCTCAATGATAAGACGCTATTTTTTCCGCGTTATCATCAGATGAACGTAGTTAGAAAGCTCATAGATGACGTGCAAAACAATGGCGTAGGCAAGCGTTACCTAATACAGCATTCCGCAGGTTCAGGTAAATCAAACTCAATCACATGGCTGGCTTATCAACTCATTGAGGCTTACGCGAGCGTAACGGACGCTACAAACACTAGCTTAGCAAAGCCTATTATTGATACAGTGATTGTCGTTACGGATCGCCGAATATTAGATAAGCAGCTCAAAGATAACATTAATCAGTTTAGTGAGATCAAAGGTATTATCGCTCACGCTAATAAATCTAAGGATCTTAGAGACGCTTTGGAGAATGGTAAAAAGATTGTTATCACCACTATTCAAAAGTTCCCTTATATCTTAGATGGCATTAGTGAGATGGCAGATAAGCATTTCGCTATTATCATTGATGAGGCGCATAGCTCACAGAGTGGTGCATCACATGACGACATGAACCGAGCGCTAGGTGCGAAAGTAGATAACGACGATGACACCAGTGAAGATAGCCAAACTATTGATGCGCAAGACAGAGTTATTCAGGCAATAGAGTCTCGTAAGATGCGGGGCAACGCTAGCTATTTTGCTTTTACAGCCACACCAAAGGGTACGACGCTTGAGAAGTTCGGTATCAAGCAAGAAGATGGTAGCTTTAAAGTGTTTGATCTATATAGCATGAAGCAAGCTATCCAAGAGGGGTTTATTCTCGATGTCTTGAATAATTATACGACGTTAAGATCGTACTACGAGATTAAAAAATCTATCAGTGATGACCCACGGTTTAGTTCTATTAAAGCGCAAAAAATATTAAAAGCTTATGCTGAAGGAGAGCAGCGTACTATTGATGTTAAGGCCGAAATTATGCTTGAGCACTTTATAGAGAGTGTCTATGGCGTCAGACGTCTTAAAGGTCAGGCCAAAGGTATGGTTGTCACGCAAAATATAGAAATGGCGATTCGATATTATAAGGCGATCAACAAGCAGCTTGACATAATGGGCAATCCATTTAAGACAATTATTGCTTTTTCAGGTGAAAAAGAAGTCGATGGTATCTCATATACCGAAAAAGGCATAAATGGCTTTGATGACTCTAAAACCAAAGACGAGTTTGATAAGAGTGAATATCGGCTACTCATCGTAGCCAATAAATATCTGACAGGCTTTGATCAGCCTAAGCTTACTGCGATGTATGTCGATAAAAAGCTTCAAGACGTACAAGCAGTTCAAGCTTTATCACGGCTAAACCGCTCTGCTCCTAAGCTTGGCAAAAGAACCGAAGATCTTTTTGTGCTCGATTTTTATAACGAAATTGAAGATATAAAGGCTTCGTTTGATAAGTACTATACAGCGACGACCCTATCGAAAGAGACTAATATAAATGTACTGCATGAAATAAAAGCAAACCTAGATGCTGTAGGCGTGTATGAACTAGCCGAGGTGATAGAGTATGCTGATCAGTATTTCTCTGGCGCTACTATGGACGTATTAGAAGCTAAGATAGATATTTTTGCTGAACGCTTTAATCATACGCTTGAACTCATCAATGACGACAAGATTGAGTTCAAAATGCAAGCTAAGCAGTTCGTTAAAATCTATAGTCGTATTGCCGCTATAACGCCTTTTCAAGTAGTGGCATGGGAACAGCTGTACTGGCTGCTCAAAGCGCTCATACCTAAACTTGTGGTTCGTTCCAGTGAAGATGATGGCTTTGACGAGTTGCTTGAATCAGTAGATCTCAGTACCTACGCTATGGAGCGTACCGCTATTAGTAAAAAAATTGATCTAAAAGATGACGCAGGGGAATTAGAGCCAACAGATTCTAATCCTTTCGGTGTACACGATGATGACGATCCACAAGAGCAGTTAGAGAAAATCATCAATGACTTTAATGAGCGGTGGTTTAAGAATTGGGATATTACCCCTGAAGAGCAGCGCGTTAAATTTGTGAGCCTAGCAAAGCGTCTTATTGAGCGTAATGACTTTAAGCATAAGTACGTCGATACCAATGATGCCCAGCATAAAAAGCTAGAGTTCGAGAGTATGGTAAAAGAGATCGTAGTCGCAGACCGCCGTAAAGAGTTAGACTTTTATAAGCAGTTTATTCAAGATGAAGCCTTTCAAACTGCTGTTATACATAGCTTGAGGCATGTTGTGGATAGTGGGTTGTTTGAATAATGAGTTTTTTGAGTAATTTTAATATATTAGAGGAATAAGAATGCAAAACGTAAATGAGTACCTACGTGAAAACTTAAAGAAAGTAGGCGGAAATATATACATAGCTCCAGATATTCCAGAAAAAAAAATTAACAATGCAATAGTAGAGTTTAAGTACAATTTTGATGTGAATAATATTATTGCTGTCTACGATAACAGTTTACTTGGTAATGCAAAAGAAGGCTTATTATTCCTAGGTAGTGGGTTTTTTCTGAAATCTAAAGAATCAATTAAAAAAGTTAATTTTTCACAAATTAATAAAGCTAGTCTTAGTCAAGAAGACTCTATTATTATTACACTTAACGACGAGAGTTTAATAAGCATACCTAAAATATTAAGCAGCAAATTTTCGGCTGATGCATTTATTGAAGTCGTAAATGAAGTGGTTAATAACTTCGATAGTTTCGAGGATGCGCAGCAGAATGTAGCAATCGAAAATATGGATGAAGATTTAAAAATAGCTTATATGAGTATTATGGTCAGAATGACGCTTTATGATGACGGTATTATTGATGAGAAGGAGATATCTGAGCTTTTACTTCTAATGGCTAGGCTGAAGTTGAAATCAGAGTCTAGAAATAAAGTCAGAGCTAGTATAGCTTACCCTGAAGAAATACTAGCTGTAGAGGAATTACTTAAAATTATTGAGACTAAAGCTCCTGCAGGGCAATTAAGAAATCTACACATATCTTTGTATAAAGATTTGGTTAACATACATTCCAGCTCTAAAGAAAAATTCAATGACCAGTTTGAGTTTCTTAATAATATCTTACCCAAAATAAATATTACAGAAGAAGACAAGAGTATTGTTAAACAAGCTATATTAAATGATAGGGCGGTTTTAGAGGACGAAACAACCGACTCAGAAATTGTTGAAAATATGAAAAGGCTTAGCATGAATGCGGCTGCCGTTGGTACACCACTAGCAGCTATATATATATCTGGTTCAGTAATGGGTCTTTCGGCAGCTGGTATAACCTCAGGCTTAGCTACTTTGGGTATGGGGGGACTCTTAGGTATGTCAGGCATGGTTACTGGCATAGGCGTTGTTGTGCTACTGGGAGTAGGTACTTATCATGGTTTAAGGAAAATAACAGGAACAGATGTCATTGCAAAGCATGAAAAAAGACGGCTGATGTTAAATGAAATCATTAAGCAAAATCAAGAAGCGCTTTCTCTATTAATGAACGACATAAATGATATTGTGAGTCAGCTAAATGACGCTATAAAAAATAACTATGATAATAAAAACCATATTGAGAAAATGGTTAAATTAATTAGTACGCTGACTAAAGGGGGTAAGTCTTTAAATGTTAAGAATGATAACGTACAAAGCCAAGTATATAGAAGCAAATGCCCAACGACACTTGATTTAGCTAAGCTTGATGACCTAACTGTTTCACCTTCTATGCAACAACACAAAATATTTATATTAGAGCATTATTATCAAACTACTGCTAAAAAAATAATTAAGGATAAGGAAGGTAATGAGTCGTTTAAAACCTTCGAGGTTCTTGTTTTGAAAAAAGATATAAATGTTGATGATGCAGAAGAGTTGATGCAGATCTTTGCTATTATAGGATACTTTAATACTTCGGATGTGTTATCTGCAAAAACTCGTTCAGGAGCTACAAAGCTTAAAGGGGTGTTTAGTAGTTATAAAGAAAAGTATGAGAACAGTAAACAATCTGAAAATGATGATTCAGGTACTTTGAATACAGATTCAAAAAGTAAAAATGAAGTGTTTGAAGGTATAGGTGATGATATAGATTATGAGCAGTCAGAAGATAATAGTTCTGATACTGTAAGTAATATTAGTACGCTATCAATTCAAAAAGAGAATCTTGAAAATAGTATTAATGATATCAATGAGGTAAACGAAGAGCTATCTGAAAACCAAGAAGAAGGGTCGATGCTTTCTAAAGAAGCTAAGGATAGGATTCATGAGTCTGCTGAAAGAACCAAAAAATCAGTGGAAAAAACGAAGTCGATGCTCAAAGGTTTCTTTAAATGACCCAGAAATCTGTAAATCTTACTCAGCAAGCAAATGTGCTGTTGGTTCAGAAGCATCTTACTGAAAAATCAGAAACTAAAGTGGGTGAATTATCAAATGAGATAGCTAAGTTGAAGTCAAGCCAAAACGAAGTAGCTGATTTGATAAGTGAAGCATACTCTCTCTTCGATAATATTGAAGATACGGATAGCGAAGAGTTTATCATTCTTTCAGAAGCGTTCTTTGCTGATTATGATGAAGAGTTCTATTTCATTGATAATGAAGGTTATGTTTTACAAGATAACCCAAGAAAATATCATCAAATAGAACAACTAGAAGTAATTAATTTTGAAGCCAGTACAGACTGGAGTGATAGGTATGCAGTGTATGAGAAGCATGCACTGCAAAATAATATTGACCTATCGGAAGATCCATTTAAGAAGTTAATGACTCAATCACAATTAGCTGAATTTGAAAAACTGGTAAAAGATGATTTTACTTATCAAAAAGCTAACTGTGATAAGTATGATTACATGATGAGCGTAACTTGTGGTGGAATTACTGCCATTCTCGATATCTGCTTTGTATCTTTTAAATTAGGTAACTATTCTGGCAACGGAGGTGTTAAAGCTCTTGATACAGGTGCTCTGACTAAATCATCAGATAAGCTTGTAGATAAAGCAGTTATTCAGTTTGCTAAATTGATGGGCTGGGAAGGGAAGATGGTAAAGGGTTCGAATATTAAAGACTCAACTAGCATTGCGAGTGCAATTGGTTATTTAGAAGAAAAATTCGTTGTTGGCTACGACCACGCTAATACTTCATCGGTTAATAATGCTTTCAACATGAAGTCTACGAATCACCATATTAAAAACCTTGAACACTCACCTGATATAGTAGGTTTGTTCTGTGCGATACTAGGGCAATTTACTAACAATGCTCATTTTGTTTCATCAGGAAAAGTGATAACCGTAGTCAAAAATAATAACTTCGAATTACGAGGAAGTGATTTTGTTTCAAAGATATATTGTGGTTTTGCGAACTGGCTAGGACATTTGTTTTCTGATATGGCTGGGTCATCTGGAGCCAAGGGTAGGGGCACAGGTGTACCTATACCGTTCTATTCATTGCTACAGTTTTTTGATTTTGGGAAGTTTAATGTAAATGATAAAGATAAAGGTAGCTTTGCTCAAGCCTGTGTAATGGCCTTTCAGGAGGGGTACGATATGAGACATGGAATTGCTATGGCAGTACCTGTAATGATATGCGAACTGTTAACAAGGCTTATGTACTCAGTTAAACAGAAATTCTATCATCTAAAAAGCTGGGCGGATTCTATCCCATCGATGAATAAACCTGAGGTAGTTAGAATGCTGCTTGTCTCTCATGGAACATTATCGTTAATTGATGCAGGACATGCTGGATTGAAATCTGGCGGGAACTTAGTAGCTTTTATTATGCAATCTAACGTAATTGCTTATGCAAGATTTGCTACAGTAGCACTAAAAGAAGTTAAGAATTGGTATTATGTAGGTCAAGTAGATCCCAAGAAGATAGAAACTTATCTTGATAATGAATACGAGCGAATGTTATCTACTTAAACTAATATTTTATAGTCAAAGAACTTATAAATAGCCACACAGCCATAAGAAATAAAAGAACAGTGTGTCAACGCAATCTAGCCGCCACTCTTTACGTTTTTGTTTGACCCAAGCCCACATTTGCTCGATAGGATTCAAATCAGGACTGTAAGGTGGCAGCCATAAAATAGTGTGCCCTGCATCTTCTATAAGTTCAGTTGTGTCTTTGCGCTTATGGAAGGTTGCATTATCCATAACGATTACACTGTCTTTCGGTAAGCTTGGTAGCAGCAGTTGTTCAACCCAGCTATGAAATACATCACTATTGACACTGCGATCATAAAGTCCAACAGCGAACAGCTGATTATTGTAAATAGCACCTATCGCATTGGTTTGGTTTTTAAGCTGCCAGTTGTATTGTCCAAAGCATTTTTTACCTCTATTAGAGTATCCGTGAGGCCTGTTTTCATGAGACTTAAAGCCACTTTCATCAAGATAGATAATAGGCTTATCATCAAACTTAAATTGCGCTAACTTTTCAAGAAATATTAAACGTTTTTTATCATCTGCTTTTGGATGAGTTAAGCTCTTTTTTTTGAGTGATGCCGATTCGTTTTAATGCAATGCCTATCGCTCTTTGAGTACAATTAAAACGCCGAGCTCGTTCGTGCTGATAGTCATCAGGATAAGCCTCTACATCCGCTCTCAGTAATGCATCGTCTATTTTAGTTGGGGTAAACTGACGTTTTTTACGCTCAGGAAATTTTTTCCAACGCTGAATAGTGTTGGTGCTAATTTGATATTCCTCGGCAAGTTGTCGAATGCTATAGCCTTCTGCAAGCTTATTGAGGATCAGTTGTCGGTAGTCTTTTGAGTATGCCATATTATATACTGTAGCGGATTTTTGTTTCTTTTACTATAACAGCCTCTTAAAAAAGCCGATACGCAAAACAAAGGTAATATTTATGGGTAAGACAAAAGTTTTATTAAGAAAAATGAGGCAAGTCATTTTTGGCTCTGAAAAATTGTTGATGACAGAACCGATTACAACCGCTGATTTTCAATCTCTAACGACTAAGGAGGATTTAGATCGGTACAATCAGGAACAAGCCATTCTTTCTGAGCGCATCGAAAAAGACATTCTTGATGATGAACTGCGTCGGAAAATGCACCAAGACTTAATCGATACGTATGATGAAGAACTAGAAAACGAAATAGATGACTATGCACGTGACTTTCGTTTTAACGGACGTGAGATGAGCGAGCAAGAAAAACTGGATCGACGTACATACTTTCATGAATTGGTACGACTACAGCGAGAACTTATAAAACTACAGGATTGGGTAGTTGATCGCGGTGAGCGTATCGTCGTCATCTTTGAAGGGCGGGATTCTGCTGGTAAAGGTGGCGCCATCAAACGCATTACCCAGCGGCTGAACCCTAGAGTTTGCCGTGTTGCAGCCTTACCTGCTCCAACGGAACGCGAGCAAACACAATGGTATTTTCAGCGCTATGTTGCGCATTTACCAGCCGCAGGTGAGATCGTATTGTTTGATCGCAGCTGGTATAACCGCGGCGGTGTTGAGCGGGTCATGGGGTTTTGTACAGATGCGCAGTATGAAGAGTTTTTTCAGTCGGTGCCAGAATTTGAGCGCATGCTAGTGCGATCAGGCATACGCTTAGTAAAATATTGGTTTTCCATTACCGATGACGAGCAACATGCACGCTTTATGAGTCGGATATATGACCCACTGAAACAGTGGAAGCTCTCACCGATGGATTTACAATCACGCCGACGCTGGGAAGACTACACCAAAGCAAAAGAGACCATGTTCGAGCGCACTCATATCCCTGAAGCACCATGGTGGGTAGTTGAGGGTAATAACAAGAAGCGCGCAAGACTAAACTGTATCGCTCATTTACTTGAGCAAATCCCCTATAAAGAAGTACCGCGCGATGAGATTGAGTTGCCCGAACGCAAGCGCGATGATGAGTATTACCGCGAGCCAATTCCCGATGATATGTACGTGCCACCGCGCTATTAGCCAAATGTATGCCTGTATAATCAAAATATTCTAAAAACGCGACGGTATTGCTGATATTAATTTTTTGTAGCCTCTGTCTGCGCAGGCACAGCAAGCAAGAAAAATTGATATCAGCAGTGCATGATGTATCGATATTACTTTTCACTCACTATAGTTGACAATATTGGATCATATATTGTCAACTATCAATCTCTTAAATGAATTTTAACATGAGCTATTGAGCCTTGAATTTCAATAGCTCTAGTACTTTATCCTCACCAAGCTGATCAATTAAAGCTTGCAGTTGGGTAGTGGAATCAGCTTCATCTTTAGCGTCCGCTCTAAACTCTGCTATATCCTTACCTTTCCTTAAAGCATCTAAATAGTCTGCCCACTTCTGCATCATATTGCTACGGTCATCAATGTACTCAAATCTCCCATAAGCGGCTCCGTTAGGGTCTTTAGTTGTATGACCTAATGACATCTCTACAAGCACAAGCGGATACTTTAAATGCTCTTGTAGGATGGTCTTCGCTGTAGCTCTAAAGCCGTGAGCACAATGAATGTCTTTGTAGCCCAAATCTTTTAAACGCTTATTCGCTGTCGCATCAGAGATGATCTGATGCTTTTTGGCTGTCTCACTGTAGAAGACAAATTTAGTATGACCATTGATTTGCTGCTGCGCGCGTAAGATAGCTACTGCTTGACGAGGTAGGGGCACGACCATGTCCTTGACCATATTTACCTTGCCTTGGCCTTTTAAAGGCTTTAACCGCCACCTACCAGCCTCTAGATCTAAGTCAGCCCAGCGCATACGGCGTAGATCACCATTGCGAACAAAGATTATCGCTAATAGCCTAAGGGAGTTGATAGTATTTGGATCACCTTCTATAGTCTCGATATCACGTAGTAGCTTAGCTAAATCTTTAGGCTTAGTGATGGCCGGACGATGACCATAGCTAGACTTAGCCAACTGGCTCTTAATAAGCGCCGCAGGATTGCTACTACAGAAGCCTCGTGCCCCAGCATAGACAAACACATCACTGGCAATGCCAGCACAGCGTTCAGCCTTGTCTGTGGGCTTACCATCTTTGTTTAATGAGTTGGCTTGAATGTCTAACAGGACTTCAAGCATTTTGGGAGATGTGATATCGCTGATTGGCTCATCACCAATATATTTGCATATAAGATCAAGACGACCTTTCTTACGAATGAGGGTGTTGCTCTTCTGAGTCTGATCTAAACTGTCAAAGTACTCCCAAGCAAAATGATTGAAAGAATTTTTAGTTTTACTAATAATACTTTTCTTTATTTCTTCACGATGGAGTTTTGGGTCAATACCTTTGCTTAACAGATCTTCATACTCACGCCAAACCTCACAGGCACGAGCATACGAGATACTCGGATATATACCGATGGAGATAATACTTTGTTTGGGGCTTGAAGGTGGGTAGTAGCGATACATCCATGATTTGGTTCCAGTAGGACGCACCATTAAGAAGAGTTTGGGATGATTTTTGATAGCAACGAAGTACTTCTTATCTTCAGGCTTATGACTGCTAATGCTTCGGTCTGAACTGATCGCTTTTCTTTCCATATCCTAGGTCTCCATGAGTAGACTCAAAACTCGGTATACTTGACAGTATACTCAAAGTGCATGGATTAGGATAGATTCATAGGACAGTATAGAACACCAGATACAACAAAGCCCCTGATATCAGGGGCTTTAGCTGTTCTATAAGATAGTATAGGACTATGTAATGGTACCCGGAGCCGGACTTGAACCGGCACGCTATTGCTAGCGAGGGATTTTAAATCCCTTGTGTCTACCAATTTCACCACCCGGGCAAAAATTGTTTTATCTTTAACATAAGCTAGCTGATAGACCGTCTAGTTACTAGATAAGTGCTCGCTATTATAAGCGGTTATGCTAATAATGCAAGCCAAAATTAACGTAAAGTTAATAAATAATTGGAGGCTGGAGTCGGAATCGAACCGGCGTTAACGGAGTTGCAGTCCGCTGCATGACCACTCTGCCATCCAGCCAATCAAGGTGGCCTATATTAGCAAAAATATAATAAATTACAAGTCATTTTTTTGATAAACGCTCGTTATTTATTAGATTAAGAGTATTTAAGCATTATTCATGTTTATTTGAACCATTTAATCAAGCATATGCGCGCCTCGACAAGCTATTGCTTAGCGAGGTGTGTATAAAAAATAATACAGTCTAAGCTGTTAAATAATGTCTTTATTATTACGTTGGGCTTTTTTGATGTCGCGATAGGTGGCGGTGCAAATCAATACCAGCACCCCCAAGGTAATCGCTGGCCAGACTAAAATATATAATCCGTAGATAAGCGTGCTATCCATGTTGTCTCCTTATAGTATTCATTGATAGGTAACACTTAGCAAGTGACTTGCTAGGTGTTACCAGATATCCGTCAGGGCTACTGTTATTTAGCTCTTTGTTATGGGTGCTACTTTGGGCTTTTTATCGTAGTCACCAACACGTTGTTTGATCAGATCAAAGTCGAAATGTTCATCACCCATGAGACTGACGACCACACAAACGATAGTACTGGCACCGTAAGCGGTCAGTGAAGCGAGTAGGATCATGTACTGGCGTAAGAATCCAGTCGCAAACATTAACATCAGCACCAAGGTAATAGCAGCCGCGCCCATGCCAATCTTACGACCTAAGAAACCAAATACCATCAGACCGATGACCACCGCGCCACCGACACTGGCTAAGATTTCAAAGAATAGGGCGGTGATGCCAACAATAGGTATCAACTCAAAACGCGCTACACAGAATAATAAAAGTCCGACAATCACTGCTGAGGTAAAGGCGACGTTGGTCACACGATTCCAGAATACACTGGCGATGACAGGGAAAACAATTGCACCCCATAAGGCACCAACAAATACCAGCATCACTAGAATATCAAGCTTGAAGCTGGCAAAGATGAGTCCCGCTGCCGTCGCGACAATCATCGTGCCACGACCGACGAGCATCATAGTTTTTGGCTTGATGCCACCTTTTTTGGCGATATTTTTGGCATAAACATCAGCCATCATGATGGTTGATAGCGCCGACAAATCCGAGTCAGCCGTTGAAGATAATGAACCAATGACCAAAATAAAGAATAAGGCAATAAAGACCGGATGCAGGTACATACTGACCATTTGTGGAATCAAGTTGTTCATATTGCCATCAAGTGGTTCGATGCCAATGGTCAAAGCCATTAAGCCAATCATACCAAGCCCAATGACGATACCGGCATAACCGACTGTGGCGGTAACAAATGTCGCCTTAATTTTAGTTTTATCAATGGCAAATAAGCGCTGGGTAATGGTTTGATTACCGATAGCATAGGCCAATACTGCGACAAAATAGGGTGCACCTTGCTGAAAAAAGGCTTCAGAGGAAAAGAAATCCTGCTGCTCTAAGGTCAAATTCGATAGTCCGCTGACCATCACTGCAGGACCACCCATGGAGAATAGTACCGCTGGAATGATGATGACACCAATGGCCATCAAAGCGACCAATTGGGCAAAATCAGTAAAGACTGAAGCACGAAACCCTGAGGTTAAGGTATAGCTCAATACCCCGACACCCGCGATAATTACCCCTGTTTGGAATGATAATGGTGACAATACTGACACCAATGCCCCAGCAGCGGTAAAGTTGACCATCAAGCTAATTAAGCTGCCCATAAGGTTGGATATGGCTAAAATTAATTGGCTTGATGAGCCGTGGCGGGCGTGGATAAGCTCACCTAAAGTGTGACCGTTGGGAGCAAGCTCACGAAAGCGCATCCCAAAAGGGTAGATGAACAAAATCATCAGCGCGCCCCAAAAGCCGTAATGTATCGGCCCTGATACGCCGTATTTATAGCCAGAGGTGGCAGCGGCATAAAAGGAAGCGGCCCAAATCCAGGTGGCGGTCATACTTGCCGCGCCCATACCGAAGCCAACACCGTGACCTGCAACCATAAAACCAGTGGTAGATTCTTTGTCTTTTTTGATTAATAAAGATAAGAGATAGGTACCGCCGTAAAACGCGACCAATAATAAAATAATGGTGAGCGCCGAAAATTGGAACAATGACTCAGTTTTCAAATTCATACCTCGCAATTGTTTTAAATGAGTAAAAGTTAAGCGGTATTGATTACCCCTTAACGGTTAGAAATAGATTTGTGCCTACTGCAGTAGGTGTTATGACAATAGAACTTATAAAGCACATTAATAGAGCGCATACGATTCGCGCATATCAATAGCGATGACACAAATTGTCATGACAAATTAATAATAAAGTGAGGTGCAGCTGCCTATGGTAGTGGGGGTTGTTGACCACACTAGTAATAAATAAAACAATAGCGGCAACTCTCAATATGCGTCTGTTAATGGCTTAGCCATTACGCTGTCAAGTATGCATACTCGATAGTAGCTGGATGCTAAAACAGACTCATATACCATGTCCGCTTAGCAAGATACAGATAAGCACGAGACCATAATATCTTGGCCTGAGCTAAATTTAGACAGCTTTATCAGCTGAAATAAGCAACGTTTTGGATAGCGTTTTATCCAATCATCGCATGTGACGCATTGTCCGTGTTCATCATCTCAAATAAAGTTATTCGTTATAATCAACGAAAATTACTTACTATTGATAAATAAAACTACAGCCATGTTAAATGTATGTAACATGTTCGTGCACTAAGAGTAACCTATTATTTACGTAATCTCAAATTTATCCATAGATAGACATGCATTAGCCATCACTAAACGCTCATGCTCATAGAGGGAGAGAGAGGGCAAACAACTGATTTTAATGGAATATATAAGATAGGGTCGTGCTAAGGAAGAGATGAAATTAATAGGATGAAGTTTGTTGAATTGGGAGGATAGAGAACCGCCATGTTTTAAAAACCAGAGTAATAAGTCACTCTATTATCACGTAAAAATCCTGCCAACCCCAAGCCATAGCGCTCTGCGACACACACGGCAGTGCTAGTGGGTGCAGACATACCGACCAACCAAGGTATTTGGCTACGAATGGATTTTTGTACCAGCTCGATCGATAGGCGCGAGGTCATCACTACACAGTCGACATCTACTTTGTGTCGTAGTTGCCAGCCAATGAGCTTGTCGAGGGCATTGTGACGGCCGACATCTTCAAAGAGATGTAAGTGTTGCCCTTGCATGGTTGCCGCCGCATGAACAGCGCCTGTTAGTTGATGGGTATGTTGGGTCGCATCTACTTGTGCGCGTATTTGCAATAGGTAGTCAAAACTTGGCATCGCAGCTTTGTTTCTAACACTATTTTCGGGTTGATTTTGACTTTTATCATGAAATCCACTTGCCAGATTAGTTTCTAAGTCACTCTTTAAGTCTCTTTCTAAGTCTCTTTGAAAATGCTCTTGTGAATGGTTATTTGATTTATAGCCACTTAGGTCAGGCAACGCTTGGGTCAAACCTGTGATACCGCACATACCGCACCCTGTACGCCCTGCCAGCTGCCGCCGTTGGGCTTGGATGCGCTGATGACTGCGCTGATTTAAAGTCAATTCCACCACATAAATATCGTAATCCTGCAGCTGTGCTAAGGTTTGCTCAAAGGAACCAGCCGTATCATTTTCATCCATTGAGTCTTGAGTAAATCTTTGATAGCTTGCCATATCTGTCAGCTGGGTCACTTCCCAGTCTAATAAGTCATGGCTGTGTTGAATCAAACCTTCGCTGAACAAAAAGCCTATCGCTAGATATTCTAGCTGATAAGGGCTTGCCATCAATACTGCATAATGAATGCCGTTAATGATAATAGAAATCGCTGCTTCTACGACCAAATTTGCTGATTGATCTTCAATATACGCTTGCTGGCTACCACCTGATTCTATAGGTGCATAGTAATATTTTTGTACCAAATGCGCGCGCGATAGTGGTGTCACAGTAGATTCTGCCGTCGCTTCAGACATATCGACAGCTGAAGCTTGAGTGTTTAATTTAGCCATTATAAGTGCTGACAGCCTTTTATCATTGTTGACATAACCCACCTTTCATCTTGCAAACTATCTTAGGCAGAAGCTGCCAACTCGCCTGCATTGACGCGCTCTAAGGCCACGGTAACAGACTTGTAGGCAGGGATATGAGAGTCTGGCGCATGCGTGTCCAAATCAAACAAGTCATTACATTCAGGATAATAGGTAGCCACAGCGTTGGCGGCGATATCCATGTCGGTAAGTATCAAAGGTCCCAATGTGCGTTGCTCACCATGGCTGTCTTGACGCGACACCATAACATGATCGCCTTTTTGCCAACCCAATCGTGTCATTTCATCAGGATGCATAAACAACACATCACGGCGCTTGGTCTGACGATAACGGTCTTGATAGCCAAATATCATGGTGTTGAATTGATCATGGCTCCGTACACTGGTTAACTGCCAGGCCTTTTGGCCCGAGTGGTGACTGTCATCAGTATTTTGCGCATTTTGGGCATCAATTTTAAATGCGGACGTTTTCTCTGACATTTGGCCTGCGACATAAGTAATCGGATACTTTGGTACTTCAAACTGCGCTTTGCCGCTATCGGTGTTCCACACGCGATGACGAGCCGCATGATATAAATGAAAGCCGCGCTCAGCCTCACGGATACGCACGTTGAAGTTCTCAAAGCCATCGATAGCTTGGGCGATATAATCACGAATCAAGTCAAAGTCTTCTGCCATCGCTTGCCAAGGAATGGCTGAGTCAGAGCCAAACATCTGGGTTGCAATATCGGCGACTATCTGTGCTTCAGATTTTAGCGTATCGCTGATGGGCTTGAGGCTACCTTGAGTGGGTACTATCTGACACATTGAATCTTCAATTGTGGCAAACTGCTCACCTTTAGCCGTGATTAAGTGTTCGGTACGACCGACACAAGGTAGAATGAGGTTATTTTCACCCGGATACAGCATGGTTTCGTTTAGCTTGGTGCCAACAAAGACGTTAAGCTTATTTTTGGTCAATGCTCGTTGGATGTTATTTGAGTCAGGCGCTGCAACCGAGTAGTTGCCACCCATACTAAAGAAAGCCTTAATATCACCTTGTATCATCGCTTTTGCCCCTGCAACGACATCAAGACCGTTGTCTTGTGGCATTGGGTGCTCGAACACACGTTCTAGGCTATCAAGTAAGCTTTGCTTGGGACGCTCATGAATACCCATGGTGCGATCGCCTTGCACATTGGAGTGACCCCGCACAGGTGACGCACCCGCACCGTCAATACCTATCATACCCATCAACAGTAGCAAATTGGTAATCATAGCGACATTGTCATCGCCCTGCACATGCTGGGTTATGCCCATACCCCAAGTGCAAATAGTCGCTGGACTGGCGGCCACCAGCTTAGCAAGATTAATAATTTCTGCTTGAGAAATACCGCAACCAAGCTGAATATCTGCCCATGATTGTTCGGTCAACCACTGTTTCAATGGCTCAAAACCAGAGGTATGGGTTGTAATAAAGTCAGTATTAATTTTATCATTCTCAATCAGCCATTTAGCCAAACCCGTCAGTAGAGCCGCATCACCACCGATTTGAATTTGAACGACCTCATCGACCATGTCATCACTCTGTCCTGCCGCCATATGAGTTGGTTTTTGCGGGTTTCTAAACTTACTTAAGCCTTGTTCACGCATAGGATTTATCGAGATGATTCGACATCCTTGCTCGTGAGAGTGGGCAAGCATCTCAAGCATACGGGGATGGTTGGTTGCCGGGTTTTGTCCAAACATCAATATCAATTTGGCTAGCTCAAAATCCTCTAGTTTCACCGTCGCTTTACCGATGCCTAATTGCTTGCCAAGCATGACCGAGGTTGGTTCGTGACACATGTTAGAGCAGTCTGGTAGGTTGTTAGTACCAAAACAGCGGACGAATAACTGAAACATAAAGGCAGGCTCGTTAGTGACGCGACCTGAGGTATAGAACAGTGCTTCGTCAGGTGAATTAAGCTGTTCCAACTGCTCAGCGACATGCTCATAAGCGGCTTGCCAAGAGATGGGTAGATAATGATCTTGCGTGGCATCGTAGTATAGCGGTTCGGATAATCGACCGATATGTTCTAACTCATACCCTGACCAACCTTGTAGCTCTGTGACCGAGTGCTTGGCAAAAAACTGTGCATCTGCACGGGTAGACATGGTTTCACTTGCCAGCACCTTGATGCCTGTCTCACAGACATCTAGCGCTTTGTGTGACTTGTGATCTGGCCATGCGCAGCCTGGACAATCAAAGCCACCCTTGGGTTGATTGCTGTTTAATACGCTCAAGCTACCACGCAAAAAAGCCTTATAATCCATGAGTTTGCGAGTAGAGGCAATCAGAGCAGGCCAACCAGCAGCAGGATGAGTATAAACAGGGATTTTGCGCATGGCAGACCTCATAGATAAATAGCGATAAGAATAATAAGTAGGTTTTGATATAGGTATTGATATAGCAACTATATAATGACTGACCAAAACTTGGTAGGATCATTAACTATTGATAACAAAAAACGCCTGCTATTAAACAGGCGTTTTTATATTTAGCTCCAAAGTATCTGCTAAATTATTTAACTCAATATTAAGCTATCATCTTCAACTTTTTCGCCGCGTGTTTGCTCAAACATATCAAGTAAATCATGCACTGTCATATCTTTACGAATATCACCAGCGACATCTAGTACGACTTGCCCTTGGTGCAGCATGACGGTACGTGTGCCATGTGCCAATGCTTGCTGCATTGAGTGGGTGACCATCATGGTTGTGAGCTTATTGTCAGTCACAATCTTATCCGTTAACTCTAAGACAAAAGCAGCGGTTTTAGGGTCAAGGGCAGCAGTATGCTCATCTAGCAATAAAATCTTAGAAGGCTGTAAAGAGGCCATGAGCAGACTGACTGCTTGGCGCTGACCACCGGATAGTAGACCCATACGGTCGGTTAGACGGTTCTCTAAGCCCAATTTTAAAACGGCCAGTTTTTCGCGAAACAAATCACGGTTATTCTGATTTAGCGCAAAGCTCAGACCGCGTTTGCCACCACGTTTATAGGCCAATGCCATGTTTTCTTCAATGGTCAGAGCTTCACAAGTTCCAGCCATTGGGTCTTGAAAGACACGCGCGACCCAATGAGCGCGTTGATGGGCAGTTTTCTTAGTGACATCAATACCATTTAATAAAATTGACCCACTATCGACGCGCGTGGTGCCGCTTACAGCGTTCAAAAATGTCGATTTACCAGCACCATTGGTACCAATGACGGTCACAAATTCACCATCAGCGATGTTTAGATTAATACCACGCAGTGCAGGGTTTTCGATAGGCGTGCCCGGGTTAAAGGTCAACCGTAAATCAGTGGCTTGCATCATAATCGTTATTCCTTATTGTCTCTTCAAGCTTAATACGGTTATTTACCGTCTGTATTGGCTGTCATTGAACGCGAACTTTGCGTGATAAAAACTTGGTTTTCGCTTTTGGTAATACCAAAGCCAATACCACGAGTAGAGCGGTAATCAAGTTTAAATCTTGCGGGCCAAAACCAATACTACGCAGCGTGTCGCTCGATAGCGCGACCTGAATAAACAGCTTGTATAGTACCGCACCGACGATGACCGCAAAGGTAATGAGCCAGATACGTTTGGCAGGAATGATAGTCTCACCGATGATAACGGCTGCTAGACCAATGACAATAGTACCAATACCGATAGAGATATCTGCGCCACCTTGGGTCTGCACAAACAACGCCCCTGCAAGTGCAATTAGGCCGTTAGAGACGGCCATACCGATAATGGTCATCCAAGAGGTATTAATGCCTTGCGCTTGGGCCATACGGAGGTTTGAACCAGTTGCACGCATAGATAGGCCAGTTTCAGTGCTATAAAACCAATCTAAGAATAACTTGGCAAGCAGTATGACCACACCAATAATCAGACAGCGCATCCAATAGCCGTTGCCATCTGTCACTAAGGTACTAAATACCGTGGTTTCACCCAGTAGTGGCAAGTTCGGCGCACCCATGATGCGTAGGTTGACAGAATATAGAGCGACCATCACTAAGATACTGGCAAGTAGTTGCAGGATGCCAAGTTTGACGTGCAACCATGCAGTGACGATACCAGCGACTGAACCTGCTAGCATACCAAAAGCGCATGCCAACCATGGATTGACACCAGCGACGATAGAGATGCCCGCGACGGCGCCGCCTAATGGAAAGCTACCATCAGCGGTCAAGTCAGGAAAGTCGAGGGTGCGGAATGAGATCAGCACACCAAGTGCCACTAGGCCATAAATCAGACCACTTTCAAGCGCACCAAAAAAAGCAATTAAAGACATAAGAGATCAATAAGTCATAACCAAGCGTTCAGCAATGCATGTTCTGATCATTAATTCATAAAATAAATAGCGTATAAACGCGCACTTATCTATAAATCTAACAGTCAGCTTTCGCTAAACGGCTAAGCGGTGAATTTAACAGATTAAGCAATCTGCGGTTAGGGTAAACCAAAACATATCACGATGAAAAACTATCATAAGCTACCTTGGTTCAAAGCTTTTATTCATAAATATTAGAGATTTAGATACTGCACAATGACTGTATAAGCAAACACGACCTTATAAGCAATGCCTTAAATAAAAAGCCATTAAGCAACAACCAGTCAAACCAGCACTGCTTAAACAAGAAGCCCAGCCTACTGACTCATAGCTGGGTTTCTTGTTTAAACATTTGGCATCATAGCCTGACGTTAAGCGATAAAATTTGATTATATTATATAGTCAAATTATCGTTTACCTAGCAGCTGCTAATAAAAGCCAAGTATAAAGGTGCGCTATTCTACCACTTCTTTTGCTTTATCGATAACTGCTTGTGGCAAAGTAACGCCTTGTTCTTTGGCATGATTTGGACTGACGTACAAATCAAGCATTTGCGGCGTATAGACAGGGATAGCGTCCGCTTTTTCACCATTTAGGATGCGTACCACGATTTTACCAGTTTCGCGGCCAAGATCGTAATAGTTTACGCCTAAGGCAGCAATCGCGCCGCGTTCAACCGAGCTGGTATCAGACGCAATCAGTGGGATTTTGCTTTCTTTAGCGACTTGATATAGTGACTCATAGGCCGATACGACATTGTTATCGGTTGAGGTATAGATCATATCGACCTTACCTTCGAGGCTACGAGCGGCCATGGCAATATCAGTACTACGCTGAGCAGGCGCTTCGAGGACATTGATACCTAGTGGTGTCAGTTTCTCTTTTAAGTTTTTTAAGATAATTGTTGAGTTAACTTCGCCCGGACTATAAACATAGCCGACGTTCTTTAAGCTAGGAATGATTTGACGCATCAATTCGATTTGTGGCTCATAAGGCAGTGCATCAGAGCCGCCAGTGACATTGGTACCAGAGCCATCTAGTTTTGTGACTAGTTTGGCTGCGATTGGGTCAGTGACTGCCGAAAATACTAAAGGAATGGTGCTAGTCGCCGCAGCTACTGACTGCGCTGATGGCGTACCAATCGCGATGATAACATCTGAATTGTCTGCGACGAATTGCTTGGCAATCTGTCCTGCAGTCGCTGTATTGCCTTGGGCGCTTTGGAAGTTCACCGTTAAGTTTTCACCGTCCTTAAAGCCGGCCTCATTAAGCTCATCGATGACGCCTTTGCGCACATCATCAAGTGCTGGATGCTCAACGATAGCAGTGATAGCCACCGTCTTCATTTCTGTGGCAGTATCGCCATTGGCGGCAGCATCAGTGCCGCTAGCATCTTGCGCTGGTTGATTACAGCCAGTCAAGATAGCGGTACAAACGCCGCCTAGTAGTAGCGCCTTACTAAAATTAAAACGTCCAAAATTTTGATACAACATAGGTCTCACTCCTGAAAATAATAATGTGTCCGTACATTATTTAATAATTAAAAATTAAGGGCAGCTGTCTATACAGATGGCTGACTGTTATTTGTCCGCACTCTGCGCTTTTTCGTCGACATTAATGGCATTTTTTAACAAGTCATCTGTCAAGCTCACCCCTTGCTCTGCCGCGTGTTTAGGGCTTGCGTACAAGGTTAAGGTATTCATCACTTCAGGCTTGATCGTATTGATCGCTTCGCCATTTAATACGCGATAGACCATTTTGCCCGTGGTACGGCCAAAGTCATAATCGTTGACACCTAGCGCCGCTGTCGCACCGCGTCTCACACTAAACTCGTCTGAGGCAATAACCGGAATATCAAGCTCATTGGCAGCACCAGCCATTGCTTCAAACCCTGACACAACGTTGTTATCTAATGAGGTATAAATGACATCGACGCGACCAGCAAGACTACGAGTCGCCATCGCAACGTCAGTTGGGCGATTGGCTGTCACATCTAAGATTTTCAGACCACGCGCTGGTGCGAGTTTTTTAAGCTGATTGAGCACCACTACAGAATTGATTTCACCTGGGCTATAGACGTAGCCAATGGTTTTTGCATTGGGTACAATCTTTAGAATGTTGTCTAACTGCGGCTCAATCGGTAACTCGCTTGATAGTCCTGTCACATTAGATTGGATAGGCACGTTGTTTTCATTAATGAGCTTCGCTGCGACAGGATCAGAGATAGCCGTATAAATAACCGGAACCGTTTTGGTTGAGGCCACAATTGATTGGGCAGAGGGCGTCGAGATTGCGACGATGGCATCGGGATTGTCTCCTGCAAACTGCTTGGCAATCTGTCCTGCTGTCGCTGTATTACCTTGGGCGCTTTGAAAGTTGACCGTTAGGTTTTGGCCTTCGACATAGCCATTATCAGCCAGCTCATCAATGATACCGCGGCGCATCTCATCTAATGAAGGATGCTCGACGATTTGCGTGATGGCCAAAGTCTTGGCGGGCTTATCGGTATCAGCGACTGCACTCTCACTATTGGAGGCAGTGTCGGTAGAGTTTGAGCAGCCAATCAATCCAAGGGTGGCGCTGATAGCAGCACCATAGAGGCTTAAGCGTAAAGTAGAAGCAATAGTCATTATTATAGTAACTCATCGGTTATATCAATCATAAAAACCACACCAACATTCTCGGATTCGTTAAAACTACTCAGGGTAGTGTTTGGATTCGTCTTCGCTGTGTTTGATTTTTACAGATAGTATTGGAAAATGCAGGTTAGCCGAGTCAATGCTATGTTGATGCCAAGATAGCAGGCTAACAATAAGGTAATCGTTCCGTCGATCATTATGTTCATATTATGACAGTAATGTAAGTTATCGCAATAAAAAATTAAAGCGTATTCGTCACCCGTATTATTCAGCCATATAAGGATGGTTTTACTGAGCAGCTTCTGCATCTTTATGCTAGGGTCTGTTGAGCATTCAAATATGGTACTGGTAATCGCTTGCACTTGGTTTGCTTGTATCGAAATTATTGCCATTCCACTATCTATATAAATGACATAAAAAAAGACGCTACTTAGGGCGTCTTTTTTTATATTTAATCTATCGCTTAACTGTCAATCGAAGACCCGCCATAAACTACGAAATAGCCAGCCAATCACATAAAGAGGAATCTCTAGTATGTCGATAAAGTACAACCAATCCCAGATACTCGAAGGCTCTGAACGACGGTTACGCCGTGACTGTTTGATATCTGTGGTGATAATAAATAACAACGCGCTGATAACACCACTAGCAATGGCTATAAATAGTGCCGTTATATCTTCGATAAAATACCAGTAAACCAGCAAGCCTACTGTTAAATAAAGGAGAATATCTGCTAACAATCTCAGCAATACCACTATCATTCTCCAATATTTCGTGCATCAGCCATGTTAATTAAGCAAGCACATCACCAATGACGCAATCATCAGGCAAGGTAACGACCGTTAAGCCTGTCTTTGGATTGCCAGTTGATAGCACCATGCCTTCTGAGACACCAAACTTCATCTTACGCGGCGCAAGATTGGTCACGCAAATGACCTTTTTATTCAGTAATTGCTCAGGCTCATAAAACTTACGGATACCGCTGAATACATTGCGCGGCTTGTCTTCGCCAACATCTAGGGTGAACTGCAATAGCTTGTCCGCGCCTTCGACATGGTTACACTCTAAGACGTGCGCGACTTTCATCTCAACTTTGGCAAAGTCTTCGATACCGATATAGTCAGCCTGCTCATTATCACTACCAGTATTAGCCTCTTTCGCTGAGGGAGTGTTTTTCTTTGCTGACGTATTATCAGCATTAGCAACTGGAGTCGCAGTTTGAGCCAAAGATTCCTTTGACGCTTCAACCATCGCTGCGACGTCTTTTTCTTCGATACGCTGCATCAACGGTTTAAACTTATTGATTTTATGACCAAGCAACCATTGGTTACGGCTAGCAAAGCTTAGATCGTCAATGTTCAAAAACGCTTTAGCGTTGGCGGTTAGCTCAGGCAATACTGGCGCAAGATAAACCATTAATTGACGGAAGATATTAATCGCGACCGAGCAAACATCTTGAACTTCTTGCTCTGCGCCTTCGACCTTAGCAAGCGCCCATGGTTTTTTCTCATCGATATATTCATTGGCTTTATCAGCACATTGCATAATCAAACGCATGGCACGCGAGAACTCACGGTTTTCGTACGCGGCGGCAATTTCATCACCCGTTTTGGTGATGTCTTCTAATAAGTCTGACTCTACGCAAACCTCCGACAGCATACCGTCGTATTTTTTCACTAAGAATCCAGCACTACGACTGGCAATATTGACCACTTTACCAACTAGATCAGAGTTAACCTTTTGCATGAAATCTTCTAAATCAAGGTTGATATCCTCGACTTTATCAGACAATTTACTAGCAAAATAATAACGCAAGTACTCAGGATGTAAGTGATCAGCATACGTTTCGGCTTTAATGAAAGTACCGCGCGACTTACTCATTTTTTCGCCATTGACCATCAAGAAGCCATGGGCAAAGACGCCGGTCGGCGTACGCAGCTCGCTACCCGCTAGCATCGCTGGCCAAAATAGCGCATGGAAGTAAACGATGTCTTTACCGATGAAATGATAAACCTCGGTCTTATGCTCGTTTTCTTGCATCCAATAACGATCAAAATCTAATTCGTTTTCAGTACCTTTGCGCTTATCACACAAGTTTTGAAAGCTCGCCATGTAACCGACCGGTGCATCGAGCCAAACATAGAAGTACTTGTCTGGCTCATCGCTTGGGGTATCTGGAATTTGGAAACCGAAATAAGGTGCATCACGTGAGATATCCCAGCTGGTCAGGCCAGCGTCAAACCATTCTTGCAATTTATTAGCGACCGATGTTTGCAAGCGATTGTCACTGCGCGTCCAATCTTTTAAGAATTGCTCAAATTCTGGTAAATCAAAGAAATAATGCTTAGAGGTTTTTAGAATGGGTGTGGCATCAGACAACGTCGAGTATGGATCTTTGAGATCTGTCGCGTCATAAGTCGTGCCGCACACTTCACAGTTATCGCCATATTGATCCAGCGCACCGCATTCAGGGCAAGTACCTTTGACAAAACGATCCGCTAAAAACAACTGCTTTTCAGGATCAAATAATTGCTCAACGTCTTTAGTACTGATATGTCCAGCACTACTAAGACGACGATAAATCAGCTCAGAAAAATGCTTGTTTTCTTCTGAATGGGTGGTGTGATAATTGTCGAAGTCAATCAAAAACTTAGCAAAGTCCGCTTCATGCGAAGCTTTAACCGAGGCGATTTGCTCTTCGGGTGTTACACCATTGGCTTCTGCTTTGAGCATGATAGCCGTACCGTGTGCATCATCCGCGCAGACATAAGTGACCTGATGGCCTTGCGCTTTCATCGCACGCGCCCAAATGTCGGTCTGAATATATTCTACAAGATGCCCCAAATGGATATAGCCATTGGCGTAGGGCAGCGCACTGGTTACTAGAATCTCACGCACTTTTGTCACCTATATTTTTATATAAACGGGTTGGTTATCAAACGTCTTGAGCGCTTTATGGCGAGCGGACGCGATATTATCAATACTAAAGCTTTTAAAATTTCTAAAAAAGGAAAAACCAAAAAAGTGTGCCTATGATACCGTAATTCGGCCAAATTTGTGACATTCCTCAGTAATTAATACGTTAATCAATATAATCATTGGCTCTATTATGCCGATAGATTTCTATGCATTTATCAGGTGTCAATAACCTATTTTATTTAAAGAACATAGTCGTAAAGCGGCGATAAAAAACCCACCAAGCAATCTGCCAAGTGGGTTTTGAATTTGCACATTAAAACTCATCGATATTCAAAGCTCAAGAAATTGCTTGAAGCTTAAACGGTTTCTAAAATGAGCCAAACATCGTCCCTAGAATAATAACCGCGACTACCGCAATTAATGGAATAATCATCGTGACCATCGCAAGATTCAAGTAGGATTGCTTATGGGTCAAGCCACAAATCGCGAGTAGGGTGATGACCGCACCACTATGAGGGAGCGTATCCAAACCACCCGCTGCCATGACAGCAACACGGTGCATCAGTTCTGGATCAATACCAGCGGCAACCGCCATTCTTAAATAATCTTCACCCAACGTCGATAGGGCAATACTCAAACCACCAGAAGATGAGCCAGTAATACCAGCAAGGGTGGTCATCGCGACCGCTTCTGAGATAAGTGGGTTATCAGGCGTTAGGTTTAAGATGCTGTCACGAATAATAAGAAAGCCTGCCAATGAAGCAATGACCGCGCCGTAACCCACTTCTGAGGCGGTGTTAAAGATGGGCAACATCGAATCATAAGTACCACGGTTGATGGTTTTTTGTAGATTATTCCAATGACCGATACGCATGACTATCAATACGATAATAGCCACTACCAATGAGATAATAATAGACCACAGCCCCAGCGAACCGGCGATATTTAAATCCGGAAACTGAGCTTGTAAGCCGCTAAAGTCTAGTGAAGGGAACACTGCATAAGTTAATAAAGCGTTTAAAGCGATGACCAGCACCAATGGAATCATTGCGACCATAAATGAGGTGTGATGCGTATTTAGCACTTCGGCTTCTTTTTTGGCTGCACCAACGCCGCCTACATCCTCTTCGTCATGCTGACCGTAGCCTTCACCCGCTGCATTGGCTTTTCTGGCCCGTGACTGTAGCCATAACCAACCACAAATAAACATAATCGTACCGCCGATAATACCCAAAATAGGCGCGGCAAAGACGTTAGTATTATAATAAGGAATCGGAATGGCATTCTGAATGGCTGGCGTGCCCGGCAATGCGGTCATGGTAAAGGTAAATGAACCTAAGGCAATCGCTGCTGGAATCAAGCGCTTAGGAATATCAGCGGCTTTAAACAAATCTTTGGCGATTGGATAGATAGCAAATGCTACGACAAATAACGAAACGCCGCCATAGGTTAAGATAGCGCAGACTAAGATAACCGCTAGAATAGCTTTGCTGGCACCGAGCTTTTCGACCACGGTATTGGCAATCGCTGTCGCCGCGCCAGAGTCTGCCATCAAACGCCCGAACAGCGCACCCAATAAGAAGATAGGGAAGAACTTAAGTAGAAACCCACTTAACGCACCCATAAAGACATCGGTATAGGCGGGAATACTACTTAAAAAATCCCCTGATAAAAATACCGCTAAGGTCGCCATAATCGGTGCTAATATCAGCACAGAATAGCCGCGATAAGCAAAAAACATCAATAGTAATAAAGTGATGACAATAGCAAATGTACTCATCATGATCCGCCCTCCTTGGCAAAGTTCAAGCATCGAGTATGCAGCGCATATTGACATGGGTCAATAAAATTAATCAAAATATGCAGTATTCAATATTTTATTAAACATAAATCTAGACTGCTGTCATAGTGAATGAGGATGTCTTAAATGACGGCGCTGGCGCGTAAGTTCTTACCGTTATTCTCTTCTCGCTAACACAATAATATGGTAACTTAGCATAAGTCTTTTAGTCATGATATATCGATAGGATGTGTATTAGTATAAAAGCGAAGATAAGGAGTGGTTTTGATAACGAATAATCAATGATGATTAACGTTAATAACAAAAATGAGACTTGCAAGGAGATAAGCATGAGTCAATCAAAAGTATATAGCAGTGCCGCAGACGCGATGAAAGGTATCATTAACGATGGACAAACGCTCGCTATCGGTGGCTTTGGTCTATGTGGTATTCCAGAAGCGTTAATTGAGGCCTTGCGCGACAGTGGGGCAAAGGATTTGACCTGTATCAGTAATAACGCTGGTGTTGATGAGTTTGGCTTAGGATTGTTATTGCAAACCCGCCAGATTAAAAAAATGATTTCCTCTTATGTGGGCGAAAACAAAGAGTTTGAACGCCAGTATTTAGCAGGTGAACTAGAAGTTGAGCTAACACCGCAAGGGACTTTGGCTGAAAAATTACGCTCAGGTGGTGCTGGTATCCCTGCGTTCTACACGGCGACTGGCGTCGGTACGCTCGTCGCCGAAGGCAAAGAAACGCGTGATTTCGACGGACGTACTTATATACTTGAACATACATTGCGCGCTGATGTATCGCTCATAAAAGCACAAAAAGCAGATAAAGCAGGTAATTTGATATTCAGTAAAACCGCGCGTAACTTCAATCCAGACTGTGCGATGGCTGGCAAAATTACTATCGTCGAAGTAGAAGAGATTGTAGAAACAAGCATGCTTGACCCTAATGAGATCCACCTACCTGGTATCTATGTGCAGCGTATCGTATTAAATAACAATCCTGAAAAGCGTATCGAAAAAATCACAACCAAGGCAGTCGAAGGCGCTTAGTTAAAGGTTTTATAGAAATAATTTTAAATAGTTAGATTAACAATAGAACATTGTCATACTATTGCTAAAAATTTGAGTAGCAAGGAAAACGAGTGAAAGTACTACCTCTAGTAGACTAAATGAGTTTGACACCGCCAATCATATTTTTTGGGGTAGTTATAAAAATAAGGAAGTTACCATGGCATGGACAAGAGAGCAGATGGCGCAGCGCGCCGCCAAAGAACTACAAGACGGTTATTATGTCAATCTAGGGATTGGCCTACCGACCTTGGTCGCTAACTATATTCCTAAAGGTATGGACGTTTGGCTACAGTCAGAAAACGGCCTGTTAGGTATTGGCGAGTTTCCAACCACTGATAATGTGGATGCAGACTTGATCAATGCCAGTAAGCAAACAGTGATTGCAATGCCTGGAGCCAGTTATTTTAGCAGCTCAGAGTCTTTTGCGATGATTCGCGGTGGCCATGTCAATCTTGCGATATTGGGCGCAATGGAAGTGTCAGAAAAAGGGGATTTGGCCAACTGGATGATTCCCAAAAAAATGGTCAAAGGCATGGGCGGCGCAATGGATTTGGTCGCTGGCGTGCAGCGCGTGATTGTATTGATGGAGCAAGTCAATAAACACGGTGAGCCAAAAATTCTTGCCAATTGTGAGCTGCCATTGACTGGTCAAGGGGTGGTCGATCGTATTATCACTGAACTTGCCGTATTAGACGTCACTGATAGTGGTTTGAAATTGGTCGAGCTGGCAGAAGGTGTGAGCTTTGATGAGCTACAAGAAAAGACGCCAGTGAGCATTGCTCAGTAGGAGTCTGTAATAAAGCTATTTAATAAAGGACTATAAAATATGGCGACCCAATTACATCAGGATTTGACCGGCAAAGTAGCGTTAGTTACAGGCGCTGCCAGTGGCATTGGCCGCGATATCGCTGAGACTTATGCTCAAGCAGGCGCCGCAGTGGGTATTGCTGATATCAATCTTGACGCCGCTCAGAAAACCGTCGATGCCATCGAAGCGGCTGGCGGGCGCGCCCTCGCTATCGAAATGGATGTCACCTCTGAGACTGCGGTAAACGCGGGCGTACAACAGTTGGTCGATAGCTTTGGCGGTATTGATATTCTCGTCTCCAATGCTGGTATTCAAATCATCGACCCGATTAACAAAATGTCGTTTGATGATTGGAAAAAAATGCTCGCTATTCATCTAGATGGCGCATTTTTGACCACCAAAGCTGCTGTACAGCATATGTATAAAGACGATAAAGGCGGTACGGTCATCTATATGGGCTCGGTACACTCGCACGAAGCTTCACTATACAAAGCGCCTTACGTCACTGCCAAGCATGGTCTATTGGGGCTGTGTCGTGTGCTAGCAAAAGAAGGCGCTGAGCACAACGTACGCTCGCATGTGATTTGCCCTGGCTTTGTCAAAACACCGTTGGTCGAAAAACAAATCCCGCAGCAAGCAGCTGAAAAAGGCATCAGCGAAGAGTCAGTGGTGAATGACATCATGTTGGTCAATACCGTCGACAAAGAGTTTACGACGGTTGATGATATTGCGCAGTTAGCGCTATTTTTGGCAGCCTTCCCAAGCAATGTATTCACTGGTCAATCTATCGTTGCCAGTCATGGTTGGTTTATGAACTAGGACGTGTCCTCAATTCCAGCGATTGTATCTAAATGGGCTAAAAATGGCTAAATTTTGCCAAACATCGTCAAATAGCTGATTAATATCCCGATATTATTTCCGCTATTTTCCTCACTTGACTGCAATTTATCTCATTTTTATGAGCATTTTTAAAATGAGAACACGCCTTAGCTGAATGACGGATTAATAGGTTTGTTCGGGCGCTTTGATTGGTTTAAGAATCATTGGCTTGCTAATAAAAGCCCATTGCCTTAGCATCTTGTTTATATTAATTGGAGCCAATTAGATTGGCTCTTTTTTGTGAGTATTTGCTGCACCGTTTTGGGTTGCACGGAGTAACATGATGAATAATAAAGACCTTGCAGAGACTTTTGCAACCAAACTAAGCCGTGCCATCGAGCAGCAGCAATTCGAGCAAGCGATTAATCAAGTGCAAGAGTTGCGCCCCATTGATATCGCGGATGTGCTTACGCTCATGGCATCTAAACTTGCTTGGCAGCTGCTAGAACGTTTGCCCAATCGTTCTACGGTATTTGCTTATTTAGAGCCTAATATTCAAGTCGCTATGGCGCATGAGTTTCCTCGCGAAAGTATGGCAATACTAGTGGGCGAGATGCCCGCAGATGAACGCACTGATTTATACAAACATCTAAATCAGGATCAGCGTGATGCCTTATTGCCAGCATTAGCACAGGCGCAGCGTGAAGATATTCGCAGGCTTTCTGCCTATGAAGAACGTACTGCTGGGGCGTTGATGACATCTGACTATGCAACGTTAGCGGCGCATATGACCGTCACTGAAGCATTAGCGGCGCTACGATTAGAAGCACCTGATGCCGAGACCATTTATCATACTTATGTAATTGATGATGAGCGTAAGTTGTCAGGGGTAGTGTCATTACGAGCATTAATACTAGCCGCTCCTGAACAATTAATTAATGACATTATGCTGAGCACTGTGGTCTCTTGCAATGTCAATGACGATCAAGAAGATGTCGCCAAAGTTGTGGCTCGTTATGACTTGATTGCCCTGCCAATTACTGATGACCATGGCGCTTTGGTCGGTATCGTGACCCATGATGATGCCATGGACGTTGCCAGCGATGAGGCTACTGATGACTTTCACAAGTCGGGTGGTGTCACGACGATGGTTGGCAGGCTTAAAGATGTCAGCATTAAAGTGCTGTATCGTAAGCGCGTATTCTGGCTAGTGTTTTTGGTATTTGGAAACTTGCTCTCTGGCTTTAGCATTGCTAACTTTGAAGAGGTGATAGCAGCCAATCTAGTGCTGGTATTTTTCTTACCACTACTGGTAGATAGTGGCGGTAACGCCGGCTCTCAGTCTGCTACGTTGATGGTGCGTGCGCTAGCGACGGGCGATGTCGTCATGCGTGATTGGCTCTCGCTATTAGGACGAGAAGCCATCGTCGCCCTGATGCTGGGTGCGACGATGGCCGTTGCTATCTCTATCATCGGTTATGTGCGCGGCGATGCTATTGTGTCACTGGTGCTCGCGCTTAGTATGATGTCCGTAGTCATGATTGGCTGCGTGATTGGCATGAGCTTGCCTTTTGTATTGAACAAAATAGGACTTGACCCTGCCACTGCCAGTGCACCGCTGATTACCTCAGTGTGTGATGCTTCTGGCGTGCTGATTTATCTGTTTATTGCTTCACAGTTTTTGTCTATAGGATAGCGCACGGCAAACGGTCGCAGTAGCGCAAATAGTAACACCTGATACCAAGCTCGGTCTTACTGGCGTTGTGGTTTTTTTATACTTGTAATTCAGCTACACTGTCACGATAAAAGGTTTGGCCAAAAAGCTTATGGGCTATAATATTTATCCTATGCGCTACAGTATTCACTGAGTTGTTTGACCATACCCACCCACTTGTATAGGCAGTAACGGTAGCTATGTTTAACTTTATGAAGAAAAAAACCACTCACAATGAAACCCCGCAGCAAAAAGCAGAACGCGATAGTGCCGTGGACAAGGTACTGCTCGGCTATGAAGTAGGCACTATCAGCATTGCCACTATGGTCACGGGTCTTGAGCGCGACGGCGATCAGCTCACTTTAGATTTGCGTCTACCTGTAAATAGTAATCCTGAAGCCATTCAACAAGAGCTTGGAAAGCTGCTCTATCCGCACGGTATCAAAGCGATCCATATGAACGTCCGTCTGCCAGCACCAGCGAAAGGGACAGGGTCAAGCTTACCGAAGGCCATGCCCAAGACCACCAATGCAATGGACGCCCAGAATCAGTCAGCATCAAAGCCTGATAGTGGCACTAAAACTGATACTGCTGCCGAACCGCCGATTACCAAAGCCGCGCCGACACAAGCATCATTGACAGCGCATCCGCGTATTCGCCATATTATCGTGGTGGCGTCGGGTAAAGGTGGTGTTGGTAAATCAACGACTACCGTGAATATCGCTTTGGCATTACAAAAGCTAGGCAACCGTGTTGGCGTGCTCGATGCTGATATTTATGGTCCTAGTATGCCAACCATGCTGGGCGTAGATAATGTCAGACCTGAGCTAGAAAATGAGCAGTTTATTCCTATCAATGCGCATGGCATGGCGATGTTATCGATTGGTAGCTTACTCGATGGTGACAATACGCCTGTCGCGTGGCGTGGACCAAAGGCTACTGGGGCGTTGATGCAGCTCTATAATCAAACCAATTGGCCGCAGTTAGATTACTTGGTCATTGATATGCCACCGGGTACCGGTGATATTCAGCTCACGCTAGCCCAGCGTATCCCCGTGACTGGTGCGGTGATTGTCACGACGCCGCAGCATATCGCCTTACTTGATGCGCAAAAAGGCATTGAGATGTTTAACAAGACTAATATTCCGGTACTTGGTGTGGTTGAAAACATGGCGCTGCATACCTGTAGTAATTGTAATCATACCGAAGCCATCTTTGGTACAGGTGGCGGTGAAAAAATCGCTGAGCAATACCATGTGCCGCTATTGGGACAACTGCCGCTTGCCAGTGGTATTCGTGCACAAGTAGATAAAGGTGAACCAAGTGTTTTGGCAGATGATGAGTTTGCGCCGTACTATCTAAACATTGCTAAAAATATCGAAGCCAATATTAGTAAGTTTGCAAAGCCTGTCGATGATAAGCGTATTTTTTAATGGTTTTCTAATGGCTCTTAATAGTGCTAATGGCTTTTATTAATAGCAAAATAGCCTAAGCATATAAAGTTTGAAAGGCTTGAATTTTAAACGGGGAATAGTATGAGCTTATTGATTTATCAACGTCATTTAGATGATACTCCAAAGCAATACAGGCTCTTAAAATTATTCCGCCCGCCGATATACGTGATTGAGCTCTCTAACAATCAAGCGAGTGCCGTTTGCTACTATAAAGATGGCAGTAGCAAACGCTATGAAGTCCATGCGGATTTCAGCAATCGCCGACTGGTGATTGCTGATTTTTTTAAAGCGGTACAAGCGATGACTGATCTACTGCTTAAATTTCCCAAACATCCATTTGGCATCAGTGCTTTTGCCATAGAAAATGTGACTGAGGAGCTGGCAGATGGATTGACATTCATAGAGATTAAAGCCATTAGAGAAACAGTTTGGGCAGCATCAGGACAGGCAAAAAGAAGGATTATAGGTACCACCGTCAGCTACCAAGGACAGGTAGTCTCTCAATGAACCATGGCTAGGATGCCTCAATCATGAATCAAAGTCGCAACGACCAAAACCAACAAGACTCATCAGCCAGCTCAAAACCAATGATACTTGATCAATTGATCCAAAACGGTCAGCCTATTTTTGGCATCTTTGCTCAAGTCAAAAGCATCAATTATCTGGATTATCACAGTTATCTTATTTCGCAAAAGTCCTTATCCAATTGGCGCAAAGAACTAAAAGCCAATCAATTCTGCTTTATTCAAATTATTCAGCCGCCGTATCGAGTCTGTTTAGCAGTAGCGACCATTAAGCTGGCGACCAGTGCCTTTGTATACCTTTATAACGATGAGACTGGTGAGCTGGAGGTATGTGAAGCCTTGCAACCTTTGACTCGCCATACGCAACTACAAGGTGATTGCTATCAAGGGCAAATGGTATTTACCCATGCCAAACTGACCGTTACTTTAGATTTTATGCCTGCACAAGTTAAAGTAGTGCTGGACAGCCAATACCTTGCACTCCATGCAACATTAGCACGGCAATCACAGCCACTTGCTATCTGTACACCAACGGGCAGACGCGGCTGGACGTTTACCCAAAAAGAGCCATTAACCGCTGTATCTGGACATATACTCGTTAAGGGCAATTCAAAATTTAATGCTGATGCTGTTGGTGCTTCCGACACTCAGGCTCAGCAAATAGACTTTACTGACACCACTATAGCCAATCTAGATTGGACACTTGGCTATATGCGCCACGAGACCAATTGGTTTTGGAGCTGTATTAATAGCTATTTGCCAGACCGTCGTCATTTTGCCCTAAATCTAGCAATGGGCGTCAATGAAACAGGGGTTAGCGAAAATGCGTGCTGGCTGGATGGGCATATTTATTATTTACCGTCTGTGATGTTTGTCCGTGATGGTTTAAATTTGCCAGCTAATGAGCAAGATGATAATGCTAAAACCATAGATAATACGCGACAGCCTTGGCGTATTTATCATCAAAACCTCGGTTGGAGTAATGTAGATATTGATTTAACCTTTACACCGATTAGCGTCTATAAGAAAACCGATAACTTTGGTATGCTTGCCAGTATCTTCGAGCAATGGCTAGGCTTTTATAGCGGTGAGATTCGCATCAAAGATGAGGTGATTAAGATTGATAAGGTAATGGGGTTAGCGGAAGACCATTTTGCTAAATGGTAGATTGTAAAATATAAGGTGAGGATCATTAGGTTATGGAACGTATTCATTTTAAAGTCGCCATTGCTCTATAAATTGAGCCTTCAATTCCGTATAATCGTCGCTATCAAAATACGATTCATATCATAAATTTTATTTTATAGCTGCTAAGGAACAACAATGTCTATCAAGTCTGACCGCTGGATTCGTAAAATGGCTGAAGAACACGGCATGATTGAGCCGTTTGAAGCGGGTCAAGTACGTTTTAATGATGCAGGCGAACGTTTGGTTAGCTACGGCACCTCAAGCTATGGTTATGATGTACGCTGCGCGCCTGAATTTAAAGTTTTTACCAATGTTCATTCAGTGATTGTAGATCCAAAAAACTTTGATGAAAAAAGCTTTATTGATGTCATTGGTGACGAGTGTATTATTCCACCGAACTCGTTTGCGCTAGCACGCACCATGGAGTATTTTCGTATTCCGCGCGATGTATTGACCATTTGCCTTGGTAAATCAACGTATGCGCGCTGCGGTATCATTGTGAATGTGACGCCGCTTGAGCCTGAGTGGGAAGGGCACGTGACTTTAGAGTTTAGTAATACTACCAATTTGCCAGCGCGTATTTATGCGGGTGAAGGCGTGGCACAGATGTTATTTTTTCAAAGCGATGCCGATGATGTTTGTGAGACCAGCTATAAAGATCGCGGTGGTAAATACCAAGGTCAACGCGGTGTGACACTGCCAAGAACATAATCGCCAAGAGCTAATTGCCAAGAGCTAATCGTTTGAAAGCTATTAATCTTTTAGACTGACAATAAAAAAGCTGGACGTATTCAATACGACCAGCTTTTTTATGCGTTACGGTTTATTCACTGCATCTTTATTTTAAGACTTTTAAGCCCGCTTTATTATCACGCTTTGGCTTGGGTGCGGCTGTTGGACTTTTCTTAGCAGCAGCAGTCGAATCTTCTTCAGGCTGATAGTTGTCATATTCATTCGGATCAAAAAACATCCCTTGCGAGTTCTCTTTAGCATAGATACCGAGCACCGCTGTCAGTGGTACCCAGATCTCTTGTGACACACCGCCAAAACGCGCACTGAAATGTATATAGTCATTTTCCATACTCATATTACCAGTGGCGCGGCTGGCGATATTTAAGACGATACGACCGTCTTGCACGTGTTCGGTTGGGATTTGCACATTTTCAGCTGTCGCATCGACCATCAGATAGGGCGTCAGAGCATTGTCTTCTATCCATTGGTATAGCGCGCGTACCATGTAGGGACGGGTTGGCGTAATAGAGGTGGTTTCGCTCATCTGATGATTTCCTATACTAATGATTTTTTATAATTAAAAAATAGTTATTTCAGCAATTTATCAGAGGATAAATGCTACTGAATGTCTGTTTCACTGGTACCAATTTTAGGACAGTTTTTTAGACTTGTCTAATTAACGCACGCTTTTTTTAAAACTCTCACGCTCAAAGACACGCGTTTGATAGTCAAACAACGGACGACTGATAGCGCGCGGCAGTTCGATATCCATCTCCTCAAGCCGCCATAATAAAGGAGCGAGCAGCACATCACACCAGCCAAACTCATCCGCCATAAAGTACGGCTTATGAGCAAACAGTGGGGATAAGGTAATCAATGAATCAGCCAATTGTTTTTTTGCCAATGCGGCTTGTGCTTTGTTAAAGCTGTCTGGATGCGTAAGCAGTCGCTTACCGAGGACCAGCCAATCGCGCTGAATACGCCAGGCCAGCTGTCGAAACTGTGCTCGCTCTTGCGGGGTGTCAGGTAGCAGTTTGTTGGCATGATAACGTTCTTCAAGGTATTCAAAAATAACGTTAATCTCATAGAGTGCAATCTCACGCTGTTGCAGGACAGGCAAGGTATGATAAGGGTTGAGCTCGGTCAGATCTTCAGGACGCTCAGAATGCAAACGTGATAAATAATAAGCGAGCTTCTTTTCTTCAAGCAATAGGCGCACCACATGACTGTCGTAGCCGTCATCAGCATATAAAATCAGCTGACTACTTGGAATGTCATTCGCATCAATCATGAAAGCCTAATGTTAATAGTGAAGGCTGTCATCGTAAACAAAGTCGCTGTGTTTATCAAGGCAACTCGCGTAAATGTTGCTGTTGAGCGCCTTATTTGTCTGCTTTCTTGAGGTTTTATTAGGATAGTAAAACAGTAGTGCATAAAAAAGCACTACCGAAGTAGTGCTTTATATCATGCTCAATTTTTATACCATCAACTTCTATTTATTTTACGTCTTTCCAGAACTCTTTATTGAGCAAGTAAACTGGGATGAGTAGGACCAATAAGAAGATAATGACGAAGAAACCAATCACTTGACGGTCGTGACGAGCAGGTTCGCCCATCCACGCCATAAAGTTAACCAAGTCACCAACTTCAGATTCAAACTCTTCTTGGCTCAACTCTTCTTGCATATTATGCAATACGTGAGGCATCGCTGCATTGGCCAGTACTAAGTTGTTTGCACCCCAAGGACGGCTTGGATCTTCATAGAACGATAGTAGGTAAGTATATACCCAGTCGTCGCCACGTAGACGTGTCTCAAGTGATAGATCAGGAGGCGCTGCGCCAAACCAAGACGCTTGAATCTCAGGATCTATCTCAGCAGTAATGTGGTCACCGATTTGATCGGTAGTAACCATCAAATACTTTTCAACCAACTCAGGCGGTATCTCTAAATCTTTGGCAATGCGCGAATGACGAACGTACTTGGCTGAGTGACACCCAGCACAGTAGTTCATAAAGATCTTCGCGCCGTTTTGTAGTGAGCCCTTATTGGTAAAATCAATAGGAGCTGTACTACAAGCCAGGTGTTCATCAACGCCATCTGCATTGGTGAATGTACCGCAGCCACTGCCTGAAGCCATTGCCGTACCAGCAGTCAAGGTTAATGCCGCGCCTAAGCCTAGACCAGCTAGGGATTTAATTAGCGTGTTCATTAGTGACCTCCGGTAACGCGTTCTGGTGGCTGTTTACACTTCTCAATCGCAGTGTAGAAAGGCATCAGTAAGAAGAACAAGAAATATAGAATCGTGAATACACGAGCCATGATGGTTGCCGTTGGTGTAGCAGGCGTCGCACCCAAGTAGCCCAATACAACAAAGCTAATAGCAAAGACGGTCAGCGCAATCTTAGATAATATACCTTTGTAACGTATAGAGCGCACAGGAGACCTATCAAGCCATGGGATCAAGAACAGTACGGCAATCGCACCACCCATCGCGATGACACCGCCAAGCTTGTCAGGAACCGCACGTAAAATAGCGTAGAACGGCGTGTAGTACCATACTGGTGCAATATGTGCTGGTGTTTTCAGTGAGTTCGCTGTCTCAAAGTTTGGTGGCTCAAGGAAGAAACCGCCGCCTTCTGGGAAGAAGAATACCACTGCAAAGAAACAGATAAAGAACACTACGATACCAACCATGTCATGCACAGTGTAGTACGGATGGAATTCGATACCGTCTAATGGCACACCATTTTTATCTTTTAGCTTCTTAATATCGATGCCATCAGGGTTGTTCGAGCCCACATGATGCAATGCTACAATATGCATGAATACTAAGCCTACCAGTACTAATGGAATAGCAACAACGTGTAGCGCAAAGAAACGGTTTAGAGTAATACCAGAGATGATATAGTCACCACGTACCCATTCAGCAAGGCCATCACCAATAACAGGTAGAGCTGCAGGTAAGTTCAAGATAACCTGAGCACCCCAGAATGACATGTTGCCCCAAGGTAGTAGGTAACCGAAGAAACCTTCTGCCATAAGTGCTAGGTAGATACCCATACCGATGAGCCAGATAAGCTCACGAGGTTTTTGGTATGAACCATATAGCAAGGCTCTAAACATATGCAGGTATACAACGACGAAAAACGCAGATGCGCCGGTTGAGTGCATATAGCGAATGAGCCAACCACCTTTTACGTCACGCATGATGTATTCAACAGACGCAAATGCCCCTTCGGCACTTGGGTTGTACATCATCGTAAGCCATATACCAGTCACCAATTGGTTGACCAGTACGACCATAGATAACACGCCGAAGAAGTACCAAAAGTTGAAGTTTTTTGGTGCGTAGTACTTGGACATGTGGTATTCATAGGTTTCGGTCGCAGGAAAGCGCGCGTCCACCCAGTGCATGATTTTTTTACCCATACTCATATTAAGCCTCCCCAACCGTCAAGATGGTACCATCCATGTTATATTCTGGGATAGGTAAGTTAAGCGGTGCTGGAACGCCACTAAAGACGCGACCTGCTAAATCATACTTAGATCCGTGGCAGGGGCAGAAAAATCCGCCATACCAGTCATTACCGCCTAAATCAGCAGCACCAACATCAGGGCGATAGTTCGGCGCACAGCCCAAATGCGTACACACGCCTTCAACAACCAACACAGCTGGTTCTAAAGAGCGCGTAGGATTCGCACAGTATTCAGGTTGTAATGATGCACTAGAGTCAGGGTCAGACAGCATTGGCTTGACTGACTCTAATCCTGCGATCATCTCTTCGGTGCGCTTAACCACATAAATAGGTTTACCACGATATTTGATGACAATCATTTGTCCATCTTCGATAGAACCGATATCTTGGGTAACAGCCGCCCCTGCAGCTTCAGCTTTTGCGCTTGGCGTCCAAGAACGGACAAAAGGTGTCGCCACTGCAGCTACCCCAGCTGCACCAATCGCGGCAGTCGAGGCAATAAGAACTCTACGGCGTTGTACATTAACGCCTTCGGCATGGCTCATTAATACTTCCTCCAGGTGAATGAAATGGGATTATCCCACACTGGGTTTGTGGCTTAGAGAATATTGGCTTAAAAATATAGATACAATATCAAGCCACTTTAGCTGTGCCTAATTTTGCTAATTGTTGCTATTCTAAGCTATTTTGGTCATAAAATAAATTATTGCGTTAAAAATAAAGCAACCTTGATAGGGCATACTATGCGGTTGAAGCGGATGATTCGTGCCAGATGGCGTGAATATCGACGTGTCATTACCGTTTTTATACCAGCAAGGTGAGTCAGTGTGATGACCTTATAATTAATAAGGGTATTCAACAATAGCGAATGATACTTGAAATTGAGGTAATGTTCACTAACTTTCAGTCCCTAATCTCTATGTAAGTAGTCGTAAAGCAATTATCACCACACTATTAATAGCATGTAATAGCATGATGATAATTTTTGTTCCCTTAAAGACCAACGTCACAATGAAAATTTAATCTCTCTATCCATTGCGTGTGTTTATTAAAGCATCTATTAAAGGTAGGCTTTAGCGATTCACATTAGCCTTCAAGTGTGCTCCAACGCTCAAGCTTACTCATCATCTCATCTTCAATCACCAGTAAACGCTCACTAGCCGCTGTTGCCGCATCGAAGTCTTTAGTAAACCACGAGCCATCAGCCAATTTTTCTTGTAGCGCATTTTGTTCAGCTTCAAGCGCCGCAATCTCTTTTGGCAAATTGTCCAACTCACGTTGTTCATTATAGTTGAGCTTTTTAGCAGCTGTATTGGGTTTGGCAGCTTGAGTAGGCTTATTAGCAGGTTTATTGTTCGTGGCACTGTTATTTGGCGACCTAGCAGCACGTGTGGCTTCTTCACGGTTTTTTTGTACCAGATACTCTTGATAACCACCGACGTACTCTTTGACGATGCCTTTGCCTTCTTCATCAGTATCGAACACCCAGGTAGAGGTGACGACATTGTCCATGAACGAGCGGTCATGGCTAATCAGCAAGATAGTACCGTTAAAGCTGCTAACCGATTCTTCTAAGAGCTCAAGGGTGGCCATATCCAAGTCGTTGGTTGGCTCATCAAGTACCAAAATATTGGCAGGCTTTAGCAACTGCTTGGCAAGTAGGACGCGGTTACGCTCACCACCCGACAATGCTTTGACTGGCGTACGTGCACGCTCTGGGGCAAACAAGAAGTCTTGTAAGTAGCTCATGATGTGAGTTTTGCGGCCACCCACTTCGACGAAGTCAGAACCTTCAGAGACGTTTTGCGCGACACTGGCTTCTAGATCTAACTGATCACGTAGCTGATCGAAGAAGGCGATTTTTAGGTTAGTGCCTAGCTCAACGCTACCTGTTTTGGTCACTTCATCGTCAGACATATCGAGTAGGGCTTTAATCAACGTGGTTTTACCAGCACCGTTGGGACCAACGATACCAATCTTGTCACCACGCATAATCATGGTACTAAAGTTATCAACCAGTACGTTGCCATCATATTCCAGATGCAAGTTTTTAACCTTACAAACCAGCTTGCCACTTTTTTCGCCTTCACCCATAGTGATGTTAACGTTACCGACTTGCTCACGGCGACCGCTACGCTCTTCACGCAGTGCTTTTAGCTCACGTACACGGCCTTCGTTACGGGTGCGACGGGCTTTGATGCCTTGGCGAATCCAAACTTCTTCTTGGGCCAGTTTTTTATCAAAGTTGGCATTGTTTTTTTCTTCAGCGAGTAACTGTAGCTCTTTTAGTTCTTGATAGCGTGCATAACCTTTAGCACCTTGAGTGACGTCATAGCTTGTCAGCTGACCACGGTCAAGCTCAACAATACGCGTCGCGAGCTTATTGACGAATGCTCTATCATGGGTCACGAATAACAAGGTCAATCCTTGCCAATCTAACAAGAAGCGCTCTAGCCATTCGATACTTTCGACGTCCAAATGGTTGGTCGGCTCATCTAGTAGCAAGACATCAGGCTTGGTAACCAGTGAGCGCGCGAGTAGCACACGGCGCTTACGACCACCAGATAGCGACGATAAATCATCTTCTGGATCAAGTCCCATGGTCGTAATCAGTCGCGTGGCATCACGCTCTAGATCCCAGCCATGTACTGCATCGATATCATGCTGCAAGTTCGCCATATGCTCACAAGCATCCATATCGCCATCGGCACACATATCGACCTGCTTATTATAGTCAATCAGCAGATCCGCGGTGCGACGGCTACCACCCATGACGATATCTAATATACGGCCACTGGTTTCGGGGACGTCTTGTTCTAGCATAGCGACACGCATACTACTGTTGGTAATAATCTCACCGCTGTCAGGCTGCAACGAGCCATTGATTAACTTAAACAGCGTGGATTTGCCTTCGCCATTGCGACCAATCAAACACACGCGCTCGCCAGCATCGATTGCAAAATCAATACCATCGAGGACGGGAGCGACGCCAAATGCGAGGTGAATATCTTTTAGATGTATCAGTGCCATAAAATATCTTAAGCTTATATAATAGTGAGGTAGGGGTTGTTGCAAAATTGGCAGCAGTATAACATGCCACCACCTGACTGTAGTGCGAGTAAATGCTTTATCAGCACTATTTTTCGCTTCTATCAATAGCAAATAGGCTGTCAATGTTATCGCTATTTAACGGCTACTATTTAACGGTCATCAATCACTAATATATATTCCTTCAAACACCTCACATAAATACAATCACTTAGAGAAAAATATGGATCAATCTGTACCACCAACGAAACCGTTACTCGACTCTCAAGGCGATACATCTGCCGACCAAAGCGAGCTACATGCTCAAGTGATCGAATTACAGATGAATATGTCTCATTTGGAGCTGACGGTAGAGCGGCTCGATGAAGTAGTCGCTCGGCAAGATAAGCATATCCAGACCCTGCAACGTCAGCTGCAGCTTATATATAAACAAGTTGAAAGCCAAGATACTGAAGGGGGGATTGCGCCGTTTGATGTGATGGCTGATAGACCACCTCATTATTAAATACCTATGAGCCTTTAAAGGCCACTAATTATATCTGTATATTTCAAGCTAAAATTATATCCACATTTTTAGATACAGTTACTAGTCGATGACTGTCTAGTCATAATTCGGTAATAATGTATTTTTACAGTTGTCTTAAGGTGAAAAAGCCATTAGTATCCTTCCCCTTAGCTGCTGCCTACTTATCAATCCCTCGGTATGGCGGTAAAACAATGCGGATGTTTGGAGATACACAATGCGGGCCACTTTTCACCTAAAAACCCTTACGGTAGCTGTTGCTGCTCTTTCTGTTGCTAGCGTCGCTAGTGCTGCTGGTCTTGATCGTTCAGGTCAGGATATCACCGCATTCTTACAAGATGGAACCTATGCCGAAACCGTTTATACTTATATCGATGCCGATGTGAGTGGCAAGGATTCATCAGGCAATAAAATTGATGACATCGCAGAAGATTATGACTTTTTTCGTTATGGCGTAAAAGCAGATATCAATGATACATTCAGTGTTGGTATCTTATACGACGAGCCTTTCGGTGCTGCTGCTGATTATAGCGGCGACAACAATTTTATAGATGCAAATGGTGAAGGTACCAATGTAGAAGTGCGTACTGAAAACATTACTGGTATTATCGGTGCAAAATTTGGCGAAAATAAAAGCTTTCAAGTCTATGGTGGTCCAGTAGCCCAACGTGTAAAAGCTGACGTAAAATTACGTGGTACTGCTTATAGTGCTGCTAACGGTTATACCACTCACATTAGTGCCGATCAGGACTATGGTTATCTTGCAGGTTTTGCTTACAGCAAGCCTGAAATTGCATTGAAAGCCGCCTTAACCTACCGTTCAGAAATCGAACATAATGCACAATCAGCAGAAATTTATCCTGTTGTCGGTTCTGGTCTTATCCCAGCTCCTGTTGTAACTGCATTGGGTCTTTCAACAACTAGAAGCGAAAGTATTGAAATTACCACACCTGAATCAGTCAACTTTGATTTTCAAACGGGTATTAATCCAACGACACTAGCAACGGCTAAAGTGCGCTGGGTACCTTGGAGTGACTTTGCTATCGTACCCTCGTTATACAACGATGTGAGTAAAGTTTCTACACAAGACGATAAAGGTTTGGCATTAGTTAGTTATGATGAAGACCAGTGGCAGGTTGAGTTAGGTCTTGCTAAGCGTCTAGCCCCACAGTTTGCAATTAGCGGTACGGTTGGTTGGGATAGTGGTGCAGGTAATCCTGTCACTTCACTTGGCCCAATTGAAGGCTATTACAGTGTCGGTCTAGGTGGTAAATATGACATCACTGAAAACTGGGCAGTGTCTGCTGGTGGTAAATATCTGTGGTTCGGTGATGCTGAAGGCCAAATCCCAACTAAGCAAGTTGTCAGCAAGTTTGAAGACAACGACGGTTTTGCACTTGGTGTAAAAGTATCTTATCAAGCGAAGTAATAGCAAACTGAGCATTATATAGTTTGGCTATTTATTTGGTAATTTAACAACGATAAAAAAGCGATCCTGAATGGGTCGTTTTTTTATGTTTGTAATAAAGAAAAATACAATAATCAATATCTTTTAATTTAAGAATAAAAACCTATGTTTTTCCATTTAAGTTCGCCAATAGTGTTAATTAGGAATTAATGATTGTATATTTAGCAAACTATTGTTTATTAAATTAATTTAATTTTTTGTACCGCTCAGTCATTAACAAGAAATAAAGCGTTTTAATTGTTGTTTTAATGTCAGAAAGTCATTACTATTCATTTTAGGACATCGTTTACATAATCATATATTTTGCGTAACAATGCTAAATGTTGATTATTACAACGATTAAACAACGAGGATGTTTGGAGATATACAATGCGCGCTACTTTTCATTTAAAAACTCTTGCTGTAGCGATAGCTACTCTTTCTGTAGCCAGTATGACTAACGCTGCAGGTCTTGATCGTTCAGGTCAAGATATCACTGCATTCTTACAAGATGGCACTTATGCCGAAGCTGTATATACCTATATCGACGCTGATGTTAGCGGTTATGATAATCAACGTGTTGCCACTGATGATGCCGGTTATGTCCAAGGTAGGAGTACGGGTGAAGTTGCTGAATCTTATGATTTTTTCCGTTATGGTGTAAAAACTGATATCAATGATACGTTTAGTGTCGGTGTTCTATACGATGAGCCGTTTGGTGCTGCTGCTGCTTATAGTGGAGATAATAACTTTACGGGTGCTCCAACTGCAGCAATAGATGGGCTTATTTCGCAGCAAAAGATACCAGGTATTACTAATGCTGGAAGTTTAAATGCTTATGTAGAGTCTATTCAAGATGATCTCGCCGCAGGAAGAGAAGAAGTTAGACAAGGTGAAGCGGCAATTGCAGCAAATCCTGCGCTAGAACCAGTTTTGCGTCCTCAGATTGAGGCTGGTAAAGCGCAAATTGCTGCTGGTGAAAAATTAGGAGCGCTAAATGATTATGCTATTGAGCAGCTTGCTAATACCGAAGGTACGAATGTTGAAGTGCGCTCTGAGAGTCTGACAGCTATTTTAGGAGCTAAGTTCGGTGCTAATAAAGAGTTCCAAATTTATGGCGGCCCAGTCGCTCAGCGTATTAAGGCAGATGTAAGATTGCGTGGTAGTGCATATGGTCCTGCGACAAATTATACTTCTCATGTTAGTCCTGATCAGGATTATGGTTGGTTGGCAGGTGTATCGTATAGTAAACCAGAAATTGCCCTAAAAGCTGCTTTGACATATAGATCTGAAATTGACCATAGTATGAATATTTATGAAAGCTATCCTATTGCTCCTATTGCAAGTGGTGGCAAGCTTCCTTCGACTCAAACTACTAACATGGAGATTACTACTCCAAAATCAGTAAACTTTGATTTCCAAACTGGTATTAACCCAACGATGTTAGCCACTGCAAAAGTACGTTGGGTACCGTGGGGTGATTTTAAAATTACGCCGCCTTTATATAATGAAGTCAGTAAAGGAAGCTACGGTCCTGACGGTTTAAACTTAGTCGATTATGACGATGACCAATGGCAAGTAGAGCTTGGTCTTGCCAAACGTTTAGCACCAGCCTTAGCGGTTAGCGGAACCGTTGGTTGGGATAGTGGTTCAGGTGATCCAACAACGTCATTAGGACCAATCGATGGCTATTATAGCGTCGGTCTTGGCGCTAAATACAACGTTACTCCTGAGTGGGCGATATCAGCAGGCGGTAAATACTTATGGTTCGGCGATGCTAAAGGACAATTACCTACTAAGCAGATCGTAGGTGACTTCCAAGACAATGACGGCTATATCCTTGGTATGAAATTGTCTTATCAAGGAAAATAAGAATTTATTGTAAGTCATTAAAGCATTAACAGAAAAGCGATCCAGTTGGGTCGCTTTTTTTATTGTCTCCAAAGAAACCTTTGAGGATGACAGCAATTCAAACCGTGAAACAGATGGTCAGTTCTTAGGCTTAAATGCTTTTTATATTAAAGACGCGAAAGAGTACTTTTATGGCGGTGTAGGCACTTATCAGAACGATGTTCCTAAATCGAATATCATTAGCTACGATCGTAGTTCAGTAAATGTTGGTTGGAGCCGTGAGTGGAAACGCGGTCTTTCCACACTTGCGACAGTAGGCTATGGTATAAAAAAATATGATGATCCTGCCGATGCATATCCCGCAGGAAGCGGCGCATGGAAAGGCTATTATAATGCCGTAGGCGGCGTGCCCGGCTCGACCAGAGAAGACAAAACTGCCTCATTGGGCTTGCAAGTATGGAAGCGAGATTTTACGTTACTAGGACTCACGCCACGTTTGGTGTTTGATTATGAAACCACATCGAGCAATTTTGCTTACTATGATGACCGAGATGAAAAATCAGCGACAGTATTACTAACCAAAACTTTCTAATAAGATATAAAACGTTGATACTAAAAGACCTCGCTACGATTAGCGAGGTCTTTTTATTAACAGCATTATTAACAGAACCGTAAACAATAATGGCTTATTTATCTAAGTTCATTTCCATCTCTTTATACTTAGCAGATACTGACGGTCTTGGACCACCAGTCATGATACTGACAGCAAAGATAGCGATGGTACTTAAGATAAAGCCTGGAACGATAGCGTATAACCAATTGTTTAGTGCGACGCCATTCATCTCGAACGGGCCATAGACCCACAGGATAACAGTCAATGCACCAACTACCATGCCAGCGACAGCGCCATTGCGGTTCATGCCGCGCCATGTCAGACTGAAAATAACCAAAGGCCCGAATGCGGCACCAAATCCTGCCCAAGCATTAGAAACTAAGTTCAATACTGAGCTGTCGGGGTCAGAGGCGAGCAAGATAGATACGATAGCTACGGCTACAACCGAGATACGACCGACCAATACTTGGCGGGCTTCAGGAGCATCTCTATCAAAGAATAGCTTATAGACATCTTTAGTCAGCGAGCTTGATACCACCAATAGTTGCGAGGAGATGGTACTCATGATCGCGGCTAAAATAGCGGCTAATAAGAACCCTGAAACCAACGGTGTAAATAAAAACTGTGTAAAGACTAAGAAAATAGTCTCAGGATCATCCAAGGTCATTGCGGTTTTTTGTACATAAGCACGACCAGCAAAACCCGTCATTAAAGAACCAATTAAGCTGATAACCATCCAGCTCATACCGATGTTACGTGCCGTTGGGACGTCTTTGACCGAACGTATCGCCATAAAACGAACAATGATATGCGGCTGACCGAAATAACCTAAGCCCCACGCCAGTAATGAGATAATACCAAAGATAGTCATGCCACTAGTGACATTTAATAAACTTGGATCAATGTTTCTAACGGCTTCAGTCGTTGCTGATATACCGCCAAGATCGGTGAAGGCTACGACAGGTACGATCACCATTGCAAATAACATGATGACACCTTGTACAAAGTCAGTCATCGATACCGCTAAGAAACCACCAAATAAGGTATAGGCAACGACGACACCAGCAGTCACCCAAAGACCCGTACTATATGATAAGTTGAGCGAGCTTTCGAAGAGTTTACCACCACCTACTAGACTTGCGGCGGTATAAACGGTAAAAAATAAGATGATAACGATTGCTGATATGACCCGCAACATGTGCGACTTATCTTCAAAGCGGTTGGCGAAATAGTCCGGTAAGGTAATGGCGTTGTCAGCGACTTCGGTATAAACGCGAAGGCGCGGTGCCACAATGATATAGTTCAGTAAGGCACCGAGTGTCAAACCAAGTGCGATCCACATACTTACGACGCCATCGGCATACATATAGCCTGGTAGGCCAAGGAGCAACCAACCTGACATGTCCGACGCCCCTGCTGATAATGCAGTGACTGCGGGACCTAAATTACGTCCTCCTAACATATAGCCTTCGGTATCATTGGCTTGCTTAAAATAAGCGTAAACGCCAATCCCAATCATCACTAAGAAGTAGGCGCCCAACGATATCAGCACGCCACTAGAAATCCCATTCATATAAACTGTCCTTAACCAACGTTGTTGGCTGTAATTATTTTTAACTATATAAGATTAAGTCTCACAAGATGATGTTTGCAAACAATATCGAAAGACAAAAAAAGCCATTAAGTAGGACATAATGGCTTTCGACTTTTAGTCAGTATTTTCTGTTAGTTTTATATGATTGATACTGTTTTAAGAATAATATTCATAAAATAGTGATTAGAGGACAACAAGTATTGCTTCGTCGAAATCTTGTCTATAGCCCTTATCTGCTAATTTTTCACAAATGCTACTCACTTATAAAATCAATCATTTAAAACCATTAAACCTACTGTTTACCATCATATATTACTCTAAGCCTTCAATATATGACTATCAGTGCTATTATGGTAAATTTATGTTATAAAAAAGCCACACGTATTATAACGTATGGCTGTTTAAAATGCGAACGGCTGACCTAGAGTTATAAATTAATGACCTTTATAAAGCCCGCTAATTTTAGAAATAACTATTCAACATCTATAAAAAATTATTTAATCAATAGGAGCAAGCAAGTCTAACAATGCGGTTACGCTGCTTGATTGGGTAAGCTTTGGATTAATAACCACCCCCAAATAACGCTGCAATTCAATATTATCCGCCATATCTATACGTTCTAAATCTTGACTGACCATCGTTTGCGGCAGTACTGACCAGCCAAGTCCCACAGAGACCAACATCCGGATAGATTCTAGCGGGTTGGTACTCATCGTCGCGTATGGTTTTAGATTGTGCTTGGCAAATTCCGCTAAGGTGATCTGACTGGTAAAAGTATTGGCAGAGGGCAAGATAGCAGGGTAGCGCGCCAATTGCTCGAGCGTCACATTAGATTTGGTCGCTAAAGGCGATAAAGTGCCGGTCATAAAATAGAGCGGATCTGACCATAAGGTATGATAGGTCAAACGCTTATCGTAGACGGGCGGCAAGGTTAAAAATGCGAGTGATAAATCGCCATCGAGCACGGCCTTATGCGCGGTTTCTGAATCGACAAAATGCACTTCTAGTTGTACCGCAGGATAGGCTTGAATAAAATGCTTGAGCACAGGAGCAAGGTGGTGCAAGCCGATATGGTGGCTGGTGCCAATAACGAGTTTACCCGACACAATATGCTTTGAATGCTGGAGGTTTATTTTAAAGTTTTCATAATCTTCAAGCCAACGTTTGGCGTGCGGCAACATTTCACTGGCGGCTTGAGTCGGTACAATACCGCGCCCGACTGTATCAAATAAGGTGATGTTAAATTCATCTTCTAAGTTTTTGATGCGCTTACTGACCGCAGGCTGAGTGATAAACAGCTTTTCTGCTGCGCCTGAGATGCTGCCTGTGTGCATAACAGTGACGAATGTCGTCAAATTCGTGGTATTCAAACCGGTTTCCTTAGCTACGTAACGAGCTATAAATAAAAGTTGGCTAGCCTAATTATAATGAATTAGAAATAAAAGTTTGTGACTATGCAAAAATCATCAATTATTATTATAGGATTAGCCTGCTATAATCACAAGACATCAAGACGTATTATGACATATTTATTATATTAACTTGGTAATTGACCGTATAACGCCTATATTGACGACCAATTTTATTGATTTACCCAAAGACCCCTCAAGTAGTATTGATATAGTTGCGTGAGGGACCAATTTAATAGACAGTGCTTTTTAATGGCTTTCCATAAAAGTGCCTTTGAAGAACAGGTTTGATAAATAGTCTTGATAGACAGTAAATTGAATTTAAAAAACGGCGGTAATACAATGCCACGTTATCGATAGAGTGATTGATTAGACAAGTATGACAATTAGATAAAAGCCTCTAAAACCTAGCTCGCTGTGGTGTGAGCAGGCGTATAGAGTCAGTAATTAGCAACTAATAAAGGATAGCAACATGGCCGGTCAAACGTTATATGACAAACTTTGGAATGCTCACGAAGTCACCAAGCGTGATGACGGTTCGAGCCTGATTTATATCGACCGCCATCTATTGCATGAAGTGACGAGTCCGCAAGCATTTGAAGGTCTGGAGCTGGCCAATAGAGCGCCATGGCGTCTGTCGGCTAACATCGCTAGTCCCGATCATAATGTACCAACAGTGACTAAAGAGCGCTCAGAAGGCGTGGCTGGTATCAAAGACAAAGTATCGCGCTTACAAGTACTCACCTTGGATGAGAATTGTGCGAAGTTTGATATCGCTGAGTTTACTATCAATGATGCGCGTCAAGGTATCTTGCACGTGGTCGGTCCTGAACAGGGTTTGGTATTGCCGGGTATGACGGTGGTTTGTGGTGATTCACATACTGCCACCCATGGCGCACTTGGCTGCTTGGCACACGGTATCGGTACCTCAGAAGTTGAGCATGTATTGGCGACTCAGTGCTTGATTCAAAAGAAATCCAAAAACATGCAGATTCGAGTCACTGGCAAATTGGGTGCTGGCGTGACATCAAAAGATGTGGTACTTGCTATTATCGCCAAAATTGGCACCGCTGGCGGCACGGGGCATGCCATTGAATTTGCTGGACAAGTCTTTGAAGACATGAGCATGGAAGGTCGCATGACCGTCTGTAACATGGCCATCGAAGCAGGTGCACGCGTGGGTATGGTCGCAGTTGATGATACGACTATCGATTACGTCAAAGGTCGTCCTTATGCGCCAACCGCTGAGCAGTGGGAGCAAGCAGAAGCTTACTGGCGCACTTTATACTCAGATGCTGATGCCGTATTTGATACTATTATTGAGATTGATGGTAGCGAGATTGCGCCTCAGGTTTCTTGGGGTACGTCACCTGAAATGGTCGTCGATATCACGCAGTCGGTACCGACACCTGAGCAAGCCGTGGATGAAGCGCAAGAAGAAGGCTGGTTGCGCGCTTATACCTATATGGGTCTAACAGCAGGTCAGAAAATTACTGATATCCAATTGGATCGTATCTTTATTGGTTCGTGTACCAACTCGCGTATCGAAGATTTGCGTGATGCCGCCGCTGTTATCAAGGGTCGTAAGGTGGCGGACAATATTAAAGAAGCCATTGTCGTGGCGGGTTCTGGGCAAGTGAAGTTGCAGGCTGAAGCAGAAGGCTTAGATGCCTTGTTCACGGAAGCGGGTTTTGAGTGGCGCGAGCCGGGCTGCTCGATGTGTTTGGCGATGAATGCAGATAAGCTTGAGCCGCAAGAGCATTGTGCCTCGACGTCTAATCGTAACTTTGAGGGTCGTCAGGGTAATGGCGGTCGTACGCATTTGGTCAGTCCAGCAATGGCAGCAGCGGCAGCATTAGCGGGTCACTTTGTAGATGTACGGACGTTTTAATTTAGAACGGCTGAGAGAACAGAGATGAAAATACTGCTCTTTTTATTTTGCATACTGGGTAGCTCTCAGCTAGCGATGGCTCGTGATTACTGTAATGGAAGATTTGCCTATTGTGTCGATGTGCCAAATCAATTGCAATGGTTGCCTGAAGCAGATAATGGTGACGGTCGTCATTTTAAGTTGCCCAACTCCAATGCCGATATTTTGGTCTTTGGCAGTAATACACCAAGTGTCTTCTTTTATACAGATAGTGATTATCTGAAAGAAAAGCAGCATCGATATAAAACAGGCATGACAGTTACTTATGAGCGGTTAAAAGATAAAACCTATACAGTAAGTGGTTATAGAGAGGATGGTCAAGTTTTCTATCATGTTATTAAGGTTAATAATGGTCAGGAAGTAGTATTACATCCGAACTATCCTGAGAGTGAAAAAACTAAAATGACAAGTATTGTTAAACAAATGGCACGCTCTTTTAAGCTTCATTAAGCAGCTAGAAAATTTACGTTAGTAATCGATATTTTAAGGAAAAACCATGCAAGCTTATAACACCCAAACCGGTATCGTTTGCCCACTCGATCGCGCGAACGTCGATACCGACCAAATTATCGCCAAACAATTTTTAAAATCCATTAAACGTACGGGCTTTGGCGTCAATTTATTTGATGATTGGCGTTATCTCGACGAAGGTTATCCGGGTCAAGATAACAGCACTCGTGTAATTAACCCAGATTTTGTCTTAAATAAGCCCCGTTATCAAGGCGCTACTATATTGCTGGCACGCAGAAACTTTGGTTGTGGCTCNGCTCGAGCCGTGAGCATGCACCTTGGGCACTTTCAGAATATGGCTTTCGTACTATCATTGCCCCAAGCTTTGCCGATATCTTTTATAATAACTGCTTTAAAAATGGCATGCTACCAATCGTCTTGGATGAAGCCATTGTTGATACCTTGATGAAAGCAACGCTTGCCAATGAAGGCTATGAGTTGACCGCCGACCTCGAGCGTCAAGTGGTTATTACCCCAAGCGGTGAAGAGTATGCTTTTGAGGTCGATGAGTTTCGTAAGCATTGCTTGCTAAATGGTCTTGATGATATCGGTCTTACTTTGCAGCAAAGCGATGCGATTAAAGACTATGAGCATAAAATGATGCAAAAAACGCCTTGGATATTTAATGACGTTAGAGCATAGAGCGTGACTGATAGACCAGTGGCTATAAAAAACCGATGAACAATAGTAATGCAGCGTTGAGTTATGCTGATGAACTGGCTAGAATGAAGGGTAACTTATCTTCCATATTAAATAGTAGCCGTCATTATGAATAAACAACGTTATGCTGTCTGGACAAGTATGGCTGTCGCTGCAAGTTTATTGTTAACAGGCTGTCAATCATTGACGGGCTATAAACAAATAGACAAAGCAGATAGTGCTAAGGTGCGTGCAGGGAACATCCAACCTGTTGCGGGTGAGGTGAATATTTCTTGCCTAGGTACTTATCATTGTGAAATTGTGCAGATTGACAAAACTTTAGTCATTGCTCCGGATACCCACGAGCCGGTCAGTCCTGACATGCTGGTTACCATGCCCGTTATCGAAGGCGATAAGTCGGCACAAGAACAGATGAGTATTGATATGGCACCGCTGCTGAATAATAATGCGGTCAAAATCGTTCCACTGTCTAAATCTGGTATGCCAGGATTGACCAATTACTACGCACGGGTCAAACCTGCAAAACGCGAAGTACAGGTTAATTTCTATCCAGAAAATAACGTCGGCTATGTTGAGCGTTTTGCGATTATTCATGATTTCGTCGAACCAGGCACTTATCAGTTGCGAGCTTATCAAAAAAAATCTAGTGACAATTCAGGCAGTCTGTTAGACACAGCATCACCCGAGCCTTTATGCATCGAGCTGTCGCAAGATAAAAGTTTGCAGCGTCGGTTCTGTAAGCAGTTGGGCGCTGAGCATCAAGGAGAGTTTGTAGAGACCAGCATTGTTGAGCAAAAATCTACGCAAGCAAAAACGGTGGCTTGATAGTGATGGCTAGCCTCTCGATTTGATTATTTTGCAACATTTAGCTAAATAAGAAACAACGACCTCTTGAGTACTGACTACCATTGATAATGGTGGTCTATTATTGCATTTGTCGCTAGAGGTCGGTTTTGTATAAAGCGGCAATACAGCTTTAGCACTACCAATCAATAAAAAACTATTTACCCAAAAGGATCTGTATGGCAACGATTTTAACATTAGCGGGCGATGGTATCGGCCCTGAGATCATGACTCAAGCGGTTGATGTGCTCGAAGCGGTTAATAAGAAATTTGCGTTAGGTTTGACCCTTGAATCTGGATTAATTGGTGGTGTGGCGTTTGATGCCACGGGTGAACCATTGCCAGAAGAAACGCTACAACGTGCGCGTGCAGCAGATGCGGTGTTATTGGGTGCGGTGGGTGGTCCTAAGTGGGATGGTATTGAGCGTAGCAAACGTCCTGAGCGTGGTTTACTTAAAATTCGTAGTGAGCTGGGTTTATTTGCCAATCTGCGCGTAGCCAAACTTTATCCGCAGCTTGTTAATGCCTCAAGTATCAAGCCTGAGATTATCTCAGGTCTGGATCTACTGATTGTCCGTGAATTGACGGGCGGTATTTATTTCGGTGAGCCACGCGGTATCCGAACCTTAGAGAACGGCGAGCAACAAGGCTATAACACCATGGTGTATAGCACCAGTGAGATTCAGCGTATCGGTAAGGTTGCTTTTGAATTGGCAAAAACACGCGCACAGGCTGCAGGTACGCCAGCCAAGGTTTGCTCAATCGATAAAGCCAATGTCTTAGAAGTCACTGAGCTGTGGAAGCAGACGATGATTGAGATGCAGCAAGCGGATTATAATGACGTAGCGTTATCGCATATGTATGCTGACAATGCTTGTATGCAGCTGATTAAAGATCCTAAGCAGTTTGATGTCATGGTGACGGGCAACATGTTCGGCGATATCTTGTCTGATGAAGCCGCTATGTTAACGGGCTCTATCGGTATGCTACCGTCTGCCAGTCTTGATGCTGCCGGTAAGGGTATGTATGAGCCGTGTCATGGTTCAGCGCCCGATATTGCTGGCCAAGACAAAGCCAATCCCTTGGCAACGATATTGTCTGTGGCGATGATGCTACGCTATACCTTTAAACAAGAACAAGCTGCACAAGCGATTGAGCAAGCGGTCAGTGAAGTGCTCGATGATGGCTTACGTACCCTTGATATCTTGGACAGCACTGAGGCAGGCTTGAAGCAAGTAGGCTGTCAAGAAATGGGTCAAGCAGTATTGGCTAAACTGGTATAAATAAACTGCGCTAATAGCTCCTTTACAATATATTTTAATCGTCTGATTTTTCTACTAAAACCCATAAATTGCTCAGCAGTTTATGGGTTTTTTATGCGCCGACGATTCGACATTACTGATGAGAACAATTCAGTCGTAAAATTCAGGATGCGGCACTTACAATACTGATCAGGCAGGCGTTGCATTAACACAGACACCGTAGGATAAGGCGTTTAGTAACACAAAGCCGTTATATGCTCACAACGGAATATGGCAATATTGGTAACTTCCAAATAAGCAGTAATAATGTTATTCCTCCAAAGACTGCTCATTAGCAATGTAAACGATAGATGTAAATAGTGGGTAAGAATAATAAGTACTAATAACGAAATTTCTAGAGCGTGTCCTCATTTTTAGCCTATTTATTTCAGATTGAGGACACGCTTTAATAAAACAAAAAATAATTTTAGGAGCATTACATGTATCAATTGACAAAAATAAGCACTGCGTTATTGGCGATTGGTTTATCAACCACTGTTTTCATAGGTCAAAGCGTAGCAGCAACCACTGAAAATATGACAGCGACCGATGAAAGCACGGCAGCAACCCCTGAAGATACGCAGGCAACCAATGAGACTACGACGACGAATACTGCTAATGTCCCTAACCAAGTCGCCACCAACAGAGATATCATCAACGGAGCTATTCCCAACAAACCTAACCCGAACATGCTTGGTAAGGCCGTGATAGATGATGCTACTGATATGAGTCCAGTGACCAATGGGGTTAGCCAAAAGCTGACGGGCAACAGTAAGACCGCCGTATCGCTGAATAAATTTTTACCCACGATTAAGTACAGTACAGAAAATCTGCCAGCGACTGCTCAAAAAGTGAATGCAGCCAATTGGCAGGCGGGGGCAGATATCGATCGTAATACGGGCACAAAGTTGCAAGCATTATTAAATTGGCAGCACAGCGGCGTTGGTCCTGTGGATGGCTATTGGGGTAAAAACACCCGTAAAGCCATGCAAGCGTTCCAAAAAGCCAAGGGCTTGACGGTCACAGAGACATTAAATAACGAAACGTGGCAAGCATTAACCAAAAACGACAAACTGCTGGCGCAACCCGTATTGGTCAGCTATCAGTTGAGCGAGGCGGATGTCAATATCAAAACCACGACCATTCCAGCAGCAGCAAAAGAAAAAGCAAAGCTCGAGGGGATGTATTACGAAAGCGTGATAGAAGGACTGGCGGAAAAATTCCATATCAGTGAAAAGTATCTTAAAGCGCTTAATCCCAATGCCAGTTTTAGTGCTGGCGAAACCATCATCGTCTACAATCCGGGTAATCCGAACACCAAGGCTGTCAGCCGCGTGGTCGCTGATAGAACGACTGAAACGCTCTACGCTTACGATGCGCAAGACAATTTGGTCGCCAGCTATCCAACCACCGTAGGCAGCACGGCAACGCCATCGCCCACAGGCACGCACACCGTAGCAGTCAAGGTGCATGAGCCTAATTATACTTATACTGCTGATGATGGTAGTAAGGCGATTATTCCACCTGGCCCTAACAACCCTGTAGGAATGGTATGGATTGGACTAAGCAAGCCCTCGTATGGTATCCACGGTTCGCCAGACCCTGCTCGTATCAGTCGCCAAGCCTCGGCAGGTTGCGTACGTTTGACCAACTGGGACGCGTTAGCGCTGCTAGGCGTCATTCAAAATGGGGCAACCGTAACATTTAAATAACGGTTCAGTATTAGGGCGTGTCTTCAATTCAAGCGCTTGTATCTATATGGGCTAAAAATGGCTAAATTTTGCCAAACATCGTCAAATAGCTGATTAATATCCCAATATTATTTGCGCTATTTTCCTCGTTTGACGGCAATTTATCTCATTTTTATGAGCATTTTTAAAATGAGGACACGTCCTAGTAAATCTTAAAAGCCGGACAAAAAAATACCGCTGTTGAATAGCGGTATTTTTTTATGATAAAAACCAATAACTAGCATATGATAGGCAATAATGAGTAGGTTAGCAATATCATTATTATTATCCGTTAAACCACTCAAGAATTTATATCAGTGCAAACCGTTTATTAATAAAACGTCTCGATACAAATGCCGTTATAACCATTCTAGGAAATAATAATTTAGTTTTTGCCACGATAAGTGATACGACCTTTAGATAAATCATAAGGTGTCATTTCGACCTTCACTTTATCACCCGTCAAGATACGAATGTAATGCTTGCGCATCTTACCTGAGATGTGTGCAATGATTTCGTGTCCGTTTTCTAAACGAACTTTAAACAATGTATTTGGAAGGGTGTCAATGACTTCGCCTTCAAATTCAATAATCTCGTCTTTTGCCATAATTTGTATCAATCAATTAAAAATAAGCCGATATTATACGTAAGTTTGCTGATTAAAGCAATACAGCCCTAGGTTTTTACTTGACAGTCTGTAACTGTTATGTATGTCCATTGAAGTTCATTCAGTCGGGCAAATTTAGCCAAATGGGCGTTAAAGGGGCGTTAGGTAATAGCTGCTGAAAGCGTTCAGGATAGTAGGCGTTAATAAAATACAAGCCATCACCAGAGGCGGTAGGCGGTGCAATGGTACGGTCTTTTTTGGCTAAAATATTTAAAAAATCGCTTGGCTCTAAGTCATGTCTCCCAATAGCATATAATGTGCCCATCAAGTTACGCACCATGTGATGCAAAAAACCATCTGCTTGGATATCAAAAACAATAAACTGACCATGAGCAAATAACCTAGCATGGCTAACGGTACGTACCGGCTGATTAGACTGACAAGCCGCCGCGCGGTAGCTGCTAAAATCGTGAGTACCGACGATATCGGCAGCCGCCAATTGCATCGCCGCCAAGTCGAGTGGCTCATAGATATGCGTTACTTGATGATTTAAAATAGCAGGGCGCTGTGCTTGATTGAGGGTGATATAACGATAACGGCGGGCAATGGCACCGAAACGCGCATGGAAGTCCGCTGGCATCGGTTGAATCCAGCGCAGGGCGATGTCATCAGGCAACAAGCTATTGACGCCGCGCAACCAGTTTTGCGTAGGCCGATAAGCATGGGTAGTAAAATGGGCAATCATATTGCTGGCATGCACACTGGCATCGGTACGACCAGCGGCAATCACTTCTACCGGTTCATTGGCGACCTTACTGATGGCAGTCTCTAGCGCTTGTTGGACACCGAGCACTTCTCGTTGACGTTGCCAGCCATGGTAATGAGTACCCAAAAACTCAACTGCAATCGCTAAGGTATAAATGGGTGAATCGTCAGACGCTATATGCTTAATCTCAGTCATGGTGTGTTCAAAATATATACAGTTGAGTAGGAGGTAGTGGTCTGTTAGCGTTTTTTAATGGTTGTACCAGCTTGGGTGACATTATTCAGCCAGCGCTGTCGACGCCTTGCAGGACTGTCATAGCGCAGCAGCAGCCATAATAAGCGAGCATAAATAGCGGGGATCGTTAAGCGCCCGCCGGCTATTACATGATAATCATACTGCCAACTACCAGCAGCGTAACTATCGCTCACCCCGCCAAAGGGCGATTGGCTGGCACAGATCACCATGTGGCCGCGCTCATAAGCCAGTTGTAGAGCAGCTGCCAGCGCGTCCGAATAGGGGACATTGCCTGCGCCAAATCCTAGTAGCATAATGCCAGAGGGTGGCTGCGACAATAATGCTTGTAGCTGATTGCTCATCACCTCGGTGTCATTAGGCAAACAGTATAAAGCATGGATGCGCACCTGCTCAGCGCGACCTTGAATAGCATCAATTATATCGTATTGGTCATCAAGCCAATGCTGTCGCCGCGTGTCTGGTAATGCTCTTATATAACTATTGGCAGGATAAGCGGCTCGAGAATGTCCGGTAAATGCCATTAGATCATGACTGTGTATCTTTTGCACCGTTTGTGCTGGCCATGACTCACCACCAAAGCAAATTTTAATGCCTGATTCGCCAGCCGCTGCGAGTTTTAAGGCGTCAGTCAGATTGTCCCATGCGTCACTATTGGCATCGACACTATAGTCATGCAACACTTCACTGTCTAGTAACGGGCGCATACTGCCAGTCACAACGATACTAATATCGCTACCGGCGAACGCTTCTGCTAAAAACGCCCCTAAATAACTTAAGGTGTCAGTACCAGTGATTAAGACAAAGCGTCTGTTACCTTGTGCATAGGCGCTTAATAGGAGTGTATAAAAATGTACAAAGTTGCTAGGAGTCAATTGGCTGCTGTCTTTAATTAATGCATTGTCAAGCCATGAAATCTTAGGTAGATGGCTCGCATTATCTTGCTTAGCCAACAGTTGTTGCAATGTAGGCAAAAATATTTCAGCAGATAAAGGTGCTAAGGGTCGTCCGTAGCTACCAAAAGTACCACCAGCATAAATGAGGTGAATAGGGTCGGATAAGTTTTTTGTCATAACAGAGGATGGCATAGTATGGACGCAGTCAATGAATGTGAAAAAAAGAGAGGAAAGCTTAGGAATGATAGGTAGTATGATAATAGATATTATAAAGGTTAAATGCAAAAAAAATCAGCAAGTATTTATTCTAAATGATATAGAAAATACTTGCTGATACGAGAAGAGGTTATTGACTATGCGGTGCGGTCGAGTAGCACTTGAGCTTGCTGCTGCTGTTCGCTAGTACCTTGAGTGATGACTTCATTTAGCAAACGTTTGGCACTATCATATTCACCCAACTGTAAGTATTGACCAGCTAGATCTAAAGTGACTTGATTGCTATCCAAGGTTTTAACAAAGTCAAAGTCTGCGGCGAAACGTGAAGAGAAGTCTTCAGTTATTTCGACCTGATTGTCAGTAACAATCTCACTGTCTAGCGCGCTTAAGTCAGGTTCAGCTTCAACGGGTGTCGCTGCCGTTGGTGCATCTGCTAGCGAGTCAAAGTCAAAATCATCACCTATCAAAGTATTGTCATCGAACATCAATGGCATAGTAGGTGTAATGCTAGACTCTTCACGAGTATTTTCTACGTTATTATCATCGAGCTGAAACTCTTCAGAACTATTGTCTTCAAAGATGCTGTCTTCAAAGCTGTCACTTTCAAGGTCATTGTCTTTAAAGTTGTTCTCTTCAAGGACAAAATCACCAAGATCATTATCTTCCACAAGAGCAGGTTGTTCACTCTCTAAGACATCATCGGTAGGCAGTGATTCATCGATGTCATCTAACGATAAGGTAAGGTCATCTTCGCTATTTTGAGGTGCATCTATAGTGGCTTCATTAGTCGCTTGCTCAGCATCTGCCTCCACAGCAGTCTCTAAGTCTGCAAAATCTAAGACAAAGTCTTCATCTTCTAGCGTGATGTCTTCAGACGCGCTATCAATAACAGCGGCATTGACAGAAGGCTCGGTATTATTATCGGCTTGTGCAGGCACATCAAGGCCAAAGTCGAAGTCGCTGATATCATCGTCTTGAATAGTAGGCGTAGCATTGCTAGCGTCTAGAGCCAGATTTTCTTCTTCAGCGATATCGACCTGACTGACCGGCATAATACTAGTAGCAGTTGGCTCGTCAACATCATCTTCTAAGTCACTAAGTGTTAGCTCAAAGGTGTCATCGACGTTTTCAGTGGTAGCGCTGACATCATTAAAATCATCAGATACTGCGGGTTTTTCAGTAGGCGTATCGAGTAAAGAAATCGCACTATCTTCGGAAGAAACGGTATCTTGGACAGTAGGTGTATTATTGACTTGGCTGGCAGGTAAGTCAAAATCTAAACTTTCAAAGTCAGTATTTTGAGTATCTTGCGCCGCGACTGCATGTTGTGCTACTTGATTCTGCTCTTCAACTAGCAAGGCTTTTAGTTCGTCAGCTTGTGCAATGCTTTTTGCATCACTATGACTTTTGATACCGTCATAAACTCTATAAAAGTCATCTGTTTGATTGATGGTCGCGTATATACCCAGCAGCTTAAGTGATAGCTGGCTGTCATTGGGTTTTTCTATGAGACCACGATTGAGGGTTTCGATGGCTTTGTCGTAGCGCTGTTGATCGATAAAACGCTGAGCAACCGACAGATTATCAAACTTGCCTTCGTTACTCGCGTTTTGCTGCGTAGGACGATGCTGATTGGCTCCAGAAGTGGTTGCTGGGGCATTGGCTGCCAAGTTTTTACCAGCCTGTATAGGCGCGCGTGCCGATGGTTTTTGCGCTTTATTTTTGCGCATTACCAAGACAGCTATTAGTAAAATAAGCACCAGTCCGGCGATGATATATAGCATATTGTCCATAGTTACTCCCACGCCTACGATCACTGTTTGCAGTACACTGCGCTGATCAGTCAGGCAATTATTGATTGCGTAATTTTTTGAGACGAGCTTGAAGCTCCGCCAGTTTTTGGTTTTGTAATTGCAGTTTTCTAGTATAGCTGTCGAGTGTACTGTTGGTTTTTGACAGGCGCTGCGCTTGTGATGCCGCTTTCTGCCTAGAGGCTTTGAGCGTCGCTAAAGTTTCTGTACTGAGACCATTACCCGTGGTGGTTGCTGCTTTGGCTTGAGTCCCATCGGCGTTGCCATTTTTATTGGCATCGTGACCGGGCGCGAGTACAGAAAAGCGCGCTGTTGGCAATGTCTGAGTATTAGTAATGGCTGGCTTCTCAGGATTTTTGGCTGCTTGAGTTGTCTTAGATGGTTGCTCAGGCGCTGTCTTAGGCATTATTTTTGCCGCTGGTTTTGCTGCCGCTATTTCCTTACCGCTAGGGGTGTTTGCGCTCATTCGATATCGTCTTTGAGCATCAATAGCCGCTTCTAGATTTTGCTGTGATGGCACAACCTCATAGTCGGGTAAGCTCAGCTTAGCGTCTGCTTTGAGTTGATCTGCGTCTTTATTGATAAAAGCATTCGGGTTTTGGGCCTGAATCTGTTTCATGACCGTTTGAACGTCTAGATTGTTTTTCTGAGCAACCTGCTGGGCAATGACCCACAAACTATCGTTACGCTGTACTTGATAGTCAACTGGCGTGCTACTAGCGTTGTTAGTTCCTGTACCATTTGTAGCTGCGACATTGCTATTTACTGTTGGCGTAGCTGAAGCAATCTCGCTAGAGGGGATATGGCTTGGCGCTGTAGTAATAGCGTTGCTAGTATTTGCCGCGGGTATAGCTGCAGCGTTTGCAGCATTGTTACTTGGTAGCGGCGATGTAGACGAGTTGACCATGATGCCATTATTGCTCTTATTACTAGGCTGTATCTGTCTTGTGATTTGAATATTCAGAATATCGAACTGTTTGTCAGTGATTTCAGCCGTCGTCTCATTATTTACCGCGACATTGTTAGCCATTACTTTATTAGCCATTACTTTATTAGCGATTACTTTGTTTTCGGTAGAATTGTTAGCTGCCTTGACTATAGCGCTGGTATCGTTACCACTAGCAGCCGTTGTCATAACGCTGTTGTCAGTATTTGCACGACCATTGTCCAAATGACTGACCGACTCACGGCTATTATCATTAGCGCCAACCAAAGCAACGCTATCATTGATACTAAAACTGCCATTCAAACGGCCATTATCCAAGCGGCTAGGGGCATAAACAGGGCTATTGCTTTGTAGCGTAGACGCAGTATTTTCCGGCAAGTTTGGCGTAACGGTTGGGGCTTGAATAGAGGTTTGAGCAGTGCGCACAGGCATTTTAGCCGCTGACAATGTTGTTGCAGTTGCTTTTGTTAATTCTGTTGCTTTAGGTGTTGATATCAGTGGTGGCGGCGCACCTCTTCTAACCGTCAACGGTTTGGCATTGGTGGCTGACACGACAGGTAAATTAGGTTTTTTTGCCCCTGTCACGATGTTTTTGGCGGCTTTAATCGGTACGCTCTCATCAAGAGGCATGAGTAATGTCTTAGGAATGACATTACGTTGACCCCCGTCATTAATGGCTAAGACCACATCGGCAAAAGGCTTAGAGACGGGCTGCGTGGTATTGATCAAAACCTGACCGCTGGTCGCTGATGTTGGTCTAAAGCTAACCGTCATCGAATCTGTTGGCGTCAGCCCCATTTGTTGATAAATAACAGGATTGGCCAAGCTGGCTGAAAAGTCGGCGGCTTTAATATCAGTGACCACAATGCTGGCAGTCAAGGGTTCGTGCTGTGCAGAGGTGACAACAGTCTTACCGATCGTTGCTGCTTGCGCGCTAGAAGATATAGCCACATAGCCTATGGAATAAAGTAACGCCATCGACACCGCACAATTTACAGTAGTCAAGCGATGAGATAAATGACAAGACATGTGCAGCCCTTAGAATGTGAGTTACCTGTGCTGTTATAACAAAATACGGTTTAGTTTACCAGTTTATTTCATAGACGTTGTTTTTTAGTAGCTACTGTACAGTAATGCTGACTGATAATATTTTAAGTAAAGAATATTATTTCACTTTTTTATCAAGGAGCATCGCATCGCCATAGCTAAAAAAGCGATATTCAGCTTGGATAGCATGTTGATACGCTTGTTCGATAGCGCCCTTACCTGAAAATGCTGATACAAGCATCAATAGTGTGGACTTGGGCAAGTGAAAATTCGTCAGCAGTCGGTCTATGACGCCAAACTTAAAGCCAGGATATATAAAAATATCGGTGTCGCCTGACCAGCTAGAAAGCGCGTTGCCGTCAACTGCCGTTTTTTGATACGCAGTTTCAAGGACACGCGTCACCGTTGTACCAATAGCGATGACTTGCTTGCCATTCGCATGGGTTTGATTAATAAGATCGGCGGTTGGTTGTGGCAGATGTGCGTATTCGCTGTGCATGGTGTGGTTGAGTAAGTTATCCGTTTTAACAGGAGCAAAAGTACCCGCGCCAACGTGCAAGGTAACAAACGCTGTATGAATGCCTTTTGCCGAAAGCCTATTTAATACTGTCTCATCAAAATGTAGGCTGGCTGTGGGTGCGGCGACGCTGGCAAGCTTGGCTGGATCATGAAAGACCGTTTGATAACGCGTATTGTCTGTGTCATCAGCATGACGCTCAAAGTAGGGCGGAATGGGCAACTCACCATAAAGCTCTAAATGAGGCAGAATAGACGCATCAAAGGCTAAAATAAACAAATTGTCTTGGCGACCAATCATCACGCAGCCCATGTGACCATCAGCGAGCGCTAATCGCTGCCCCAGTTTTGGCGCTTTACTGGCTTTGACATGGCAAAGGGCCACATGCTCTCTAATAACTGGTTGCTCGTCCGTCGTCACTAAGTGCAGAGTCGCTATATCCAAATCCGAGAGTTCAATCAAACGCTCAATCAATACCTCCACCTTGCCGCCGGTATCCTTTTGACCAAACAAGCGCGCTTTCATGACTTTGGTATCGTTAAATACGATCAAATCGCCCGCATTTAACAAATCAGGTAATTGCGCAAATAAACGATCCTCTACTGGACTGACCTTATCATTACTGTCGGCAGGCAGGTATAACAATTTTGAGGCTGAACGCTCTGACAACGGGTAACGAGCAATCAAGCTATCTGGCAGCTCATAATCGTAATCATCTACGCTCAAATAGTTTAAGCTATCATTGTTTCCATCAATATGAATGGCAGTATTACTATCGGCAACTACAGGGTGAGAATTGGTCATAATCAGTCTTTGAAAGGATAGAATTTTGGCGTAATTGTAGCAGAAATCAGAATATGAAAGGATAATTACTAAGGCATGTCCTCAATCTAAACGTAAGCAACTAAATGTTTAACACACACTACCATTCATCTCATTTTTATCAGTATTTTTAAAATGAGGATACGCTCTAAAGGGTGATTTCGCGTAAAAGCTATTTTGGTTACCCAAATAGCCTAAGCATTTTTATCAATCATAATTAATCCTATAGTTGTTCCACCAAAGAAATATTAGGGTCTGTTGAACATTCAAATGTGGCACTGGCAGTGGCTATTTTTTAGACAATACGCAGTGAAATTTTTGACGCCTAGTCATTCTAGGTTAGATAATTTCGCCATGTATTGGCAAAAAATAGCCCTGCCCTGAAAGGCTGATACTAAAATCACCCCAAACGTTGTTGTAAACCTAGCTAAGGTCTCGACATTATCGTCGGTTTACGCCTGATTTGATAAAAGGTTTGGGACGATTTTAGCAATCAGTAGTCCTAATATTTGAATGTTCAACAGACCCTAGGTTATTCAAATAAATTTAACTGTGGTAATAATTGTGTGGCAGGGGTCAATGAAGAATAAGTCACCCCAACCAGCCTAATAGGCAGCTCGCGTGGAATGTCTAAAAACAGCTTATCTAACCAGTAGTGAGCATCTATAGCATTCACAAATGCAGTCGATAAGGTGTGTGAGCGCGTAATTTGAGTAAAGTCTGCGTATTTAATCTTCAGTGTAATGGTATAAGCAATCAATTGCTTCTTTTGCATTTGTCTAAATGCATCGTCATTTTGCTCGTAGATTTGTGCTTTTAGTTCGTCGTTATTGTTTAGATTGTCTCTAAATGTGGTCTCAGAGCCTACCGATTTATGCGTGCGCTCAGATTTGACAGGGCGCTCATCACGACCATGAGCAATGTCATGATAAAACTGGCCACGCTTACCAAACTCCTGCACCAATATAGCGGCTGGCGTGCGTCGAAGGTCGGCGCCATTGCTCACACCCATCGCATGGAGGCGCTTGGCAGTTGCTTTGCCAATACCATGAAAGCGCTCGATAGGTAGTGTACTAATAAAAGCATCAGCATCAGCTGGGGTGATAATCGCTGTACCGTTAGGCTTATTAATATCAGAAGCAATTTTGGCTAGCATCTTATTAAATGACACGCCTGCAGAGGCTGTTAATCCAGTTTGTTCTAAGATTTGCGCCCGTAACCAATTTGACCCCTGCCGTCAAATCCGTACAGTTAAACTTGGGAGATTTAATTACGCAGCTTGACGATAATAATCAAACCACACCTGTCTTGGCGATTTATAGCCCAAGCTCTTTTGAGTTCTCGTTTGGTTGTAATATAGTTCAATATATCCAATGATATCGGTAATGGCGGCAAATCTAGTTTTATAGTCTTGGTGATACACCAGCTCGTTCTTTAATATGCCCCAGAAGCTTTCTATGGGTGCGTTGTCAAAGCAGTTGCCTTTAGCACTCATTGAGCCTGTAAACTGATGCTGCTTGATGATTTTGTGATAAGCGTGGCTACAGTACTGACTGCCTCTGTCAGAATGCACAATCAGCCCTTTGCCTGGTCGTCTGTTCTTGATTGCCATATTTAGTGCACGACAGACTAAATCAGCAGTCATGCGTTTATTAATGGCGTAGCCAACCAGCTCTTTGGTGTATAGATCTTTGACCCCTGCTAAGTACAGCCAGCCCTCATTTGTCCAGATATAAGTAATGTCACTGACCCAAGACTCATTAGGACGCTTGGCATCAAACTGCTGATCGAGCACGTTTGGATAAACCAGCTTGTTGTGATTAGAGTCGGTGGTCACTTTAAAGCGCTTATGACGTCGGCATTTGATGCCGTGCTCTTCTTTGATGCGTCTCACCATGTATAGGCTAATGTCATGGCCTCGCTCACTTAGATGCGCATGCAGACGCTCATATCCATAGCGCTCCTTTGTTTCACTGTGCGCGGCTTTAACCAGCAGCTCAGACTGGTTGCGATGTATCTGTTGATCGCTGATATCACGACTCAGCCAGTCGTAGTAGCTAGAATGCTTAACCTTTAGTACACGGCACATAGCTGTGATACTAAATATCTGCTGGTTATCCTTAATAAAGGCGTACTTTACTAACTGTTTTTCGCGAAGTACGCCGTGGCCTTTTTTAATATCTCTCGCTCCTCCTCGGCAACTTTAAGTTGTCGCTTGAGCTGCTTTATTTCTTGAAGCGCTGTCATAAGATCAGGATCATATTGTTCTGTGCCGATAAGCTTGCCTTGATTGGCTTTGTTATGCCAATTTGATAGCGTTTGCATGGCAATGCCAAGCTGCTTTGCGGTAGCCGAGATATTGCCATTATTGTCTGATATCTTCTTGACAGCTTCTGCTTTAAATTCGTCACTGTAGGTTCTTACTTTCTTGGTCATGATAAACTCCGATTAATACGCTTAGTTTACCAAGTTTATCTCTACGGTTTCTTCAGCATAGCTCA
>NZ_AYYA01000031.1:0-2369 GCF_000511065.1 Psychrobacter sp. TB67 | reverse complement strand
AGTTCACCCGCCTACTTTAAAGAGATGCGTGATGCCTTTGCAACTATGCTAGAAGCCGCTGAATACGCGCTTGAGCTATTCGTCAATGATTTACCCTTTGATTATCGTACGCGTCCTATTAACAGACAACCTGATATCGTCTGGGGCGAGCGCGTATTGCCAAACCTACGTGATACTTTGGATAGTCTTAACGTCGGTTATCAAGAGCTGTTAAAAGGGGACTTAGCAGCAATAGGCTATGGCGGTAATGTAGAGAGTGACTTTCGGGCTATTAGTATGGATTACGATATCGACTGGATGCCAGAGCAGCAACAACTGGATTACGATAAATGGGAAACAGAGGCAAGCTTACGTGCCTTTAATCTAAAAATAACCAGTTATTTTGGTTGGCGTATTGGTGATTTAATAGAAAATTATAGTACTGAATCTCGAGGACCACTTAACCCACCCGAATCGTGGCCTGTTTATCGTCTCAACCCTAAATATAGCGTTGAGTTAGATGAGGTTGTTCCTGTTGCAGGTATTTATGTGCCTAGTAGAGAAGATGCCAGTGCTCAAGTATTATTAGATGGGATGTTAGCAAATGAAGCTTACGTCGGTTATGATCCAGAAACCATGCAAGCTGTCGGCATGGCGCCTGTCACATGGATGTTGGTTGAGCGTATCGCGGATAGTGGTGGTGGTAGCCATAATGTCGCACCAAAACGCTTACGCTGCGAGTCAGGTAAACCTTGTCCACAGACGGGATCATGGTGGTCACCATCCAGCCAGGATGTTAAACACTTTGAAGCAGGTGACATCATGCCAAAGATGAAGCGGCTTGAATGGCAAACCATTTGGTATTTTAACGAGACCAATCAGTTAAACGGTTAAGATAATTTACACCTTATCAATTAATAATAAAAGAGCTTTATATATGTTAAATCGTTCAGTTTCACAGGCTACATTTAGGGTATGGTTGTGGGTGTTTGTACTGTTTGCGCTAGGAGTTAGTCAGTCGCAACTCACTATTGCTGCTGATACTTCTTACACCGATAATACGTCTAAAAATGCAGAAGAACTCAGATTGGAGTATCTAGAAGAGCTTGCAAGGTGACCCCTGCCGTCAAATCCGTACAGTTAAACTTGGGAGATTTAATTACGCAGCTTGACGATAATAATCAAACCACACCTGTCTTGGCGATTTATAGCCCAAGCTCTTTTGAGTTCTCGTTTGGTTGTAATATAGTTCAATATATCCAATGATATCGGTAATGGCGGCAAATCTAGTTTTATAGTCTTGGTGATACACCAGCTCGTTCTTTAATATGCCCCAGAAGCTTTCTATGGGTGCGTTGTCAAAGCAGTTGCCTTTAGCACTCATTGAGCCTGTAAACTGATGCTGCTTGATGATTTTGTGATAAGCGTGGCTACAGTACTGACTGCCTCTGTCAGAATGCACAATCAGCCCTTTGCCTGGTCGTCTGTTCTTGATTGCCATATTTAGTGCACGACAGACTAAATCAGCAGTCATGCGTTTATTAATGGCGTAGCCAACCAGCTCTTTGGTGTATAGATCTTTGACCCCTGCTAAGTACAGCCAGCCCTCATTTGTCCAGATATAAGTAATGTCACTGACCCAAGACTCATTAGGACGCTTGGCATCAAACTGCTGATCGAGCACGTTTGGATAAACCAGCTTGTTGTGATTAGAGTCGGTGGTCACTTTAAAGCGCTTATGACGTCGGCATTTGATGCCGTGCTCTTCTTTGATGCGTCTCACCATGTATAGGCTAATGTCATGGCCTCGCTCACTTAGATGCGCATGCAGACGCTCATATCCATAGCGCTCCTTTGTTTCACTGTGCGCGGCTTTAACCAGCAGCTCAGACTGGTTGCGATGTATCTGTTGATCGCTGATATCACGACTCAGCCAGTCGTAGTAGCTAGAATGCTTAACCTTTAGTACACGGCACATAGCTGTGATACTAAATATCTGCTGGTTATCCTTAATAAAGGCGTACTTTACTAACTGTTTTTCGCGAAGTACGCCGTGGCCTTTTTTAATATCTCTCGCTCCTCCTCGGCAACTTTAAGTTGTCGCTTGAGCTGCTTTATTTCTTGAAGCGCTGTCATAAGATCAGGATCATATTGTTCTGTGCCGATAAGCTTGCCTTGATTGGCTTTGTTATGCCAATTTGATAGCGTTTGCATGGCAATGCCAAGCTGCTTTGCGGTAGCCGAGATATTGCCATTATTGTCTGATATCTTCTTGACAGCTTCTGCTTTAAATTCGTCACTGTAGGTTCTTACTTTCTTGGTCATGATAAACTCCGATTAATACGCTTAGTTTACCAAGTTTATCTCTACGGTTTCTTCAGCATAGCTCA
>NZ_AYYA01000030.1:0-92652 GCF_000511065.1 Psychrobacter sp. TB67 | reverse complement strand
ATGATAGGCGCGGAAAGATAGCGAACCGCTGTGATATCAATGACCGTCCCAGTATCATTGAAGCGCGCAGTCGTATGGGCGATTATGAAGGGGATACGGTGGTTGGTCGTGGACATCAAGGTGTGCTTGTCACTCTAGTGGATAGAACAACTCGAGAGACTAAGATCAAAGCGCTACCCAATCGCAAGGCAGTAGCCGTCACACAAGCTTGTATTGGCATGCTAAAAGGTGAACAGGCGTTAAGTATCACCTTTGATAACGGTAAAGAGTTTGCTGACCATGAAACGATGGCAACAGCGTTGAAGGCTGATATTTATTTTGCTCAGCCTTATCATTCTTGGGAGCGTGGAACGAATGAGAATACCAATGGGTTAATTCGTCAGTTTCTACCGAAGTCAATGCGTCTGGATAACCTATGCATGCACTTAGTTCAGTCGATTGAAGACAGTTTAAATAATCGACCTAGAAAGGTGCTAGGGTTTAGAACACCTCTTGAGGTAAAATCTAGCTTCGGGTGCGTTGCACTTCAATGTTGAATCCAAGAGTTTAAAAACTTAAGCAATAAGGATATTACCGAAACCGTTTTATTTCCTATGCCAGCTGTCCCTAGTTTTACAGACTCAGATTTTGCTGATATTAATGCCACTTATGACAACTTTGAAGTTTGGATAAATGGCAAGCCTATCATTCCTAATCAGCATGTCCGTACTTTTATGCGTCCAATTGTGGTCAAAGATGACGATAGAACCTATGCCGACATCCCTGTTGATACGACTGAAATATTCAAATCCTGTGGTCTTAACGAGGCTGATATGATGGGGCCTTGGACCTATCAAGTTGACACTGAATACGTCAATCAACGGCTTTTAGATTGTAATAATAAGGCACTAGATAAATTCATCTATGATAGAGAAAGTCTTGATATACCTTGGGATTCGCAGGTGATCTATAGTTGGCAGCAAACCTTCAAAGCCAATGCGACGACCAAAATCAAGCATTCATATACACCATTGGTTGGTGGGTCAGTATCTTTGGGCGAGGATCAATTTAGAGATTTTTGTGTAGATAAAACAACTCAGCGAGGATTTAATAATAACGGACGGCCCTATCATGCCTTAAGCTATATCCTGACGACGGGGGCAAACTGGGCCAAACCTATCACTAATTTCAAACTTACCGTCAAACGTGACCTTAATGAATTAGTTTCGTTTTGCTGGAAAGGTAAGGGTAAAGTCAAAAAAATTGGACCAACGACGTTTGAGATTAAAGAAAGTAATTTTGTGCCTACCCATGATTTTGATGTGGCTTTTATTATGAAGTAAAGGCTAGTTTATAGAGTGTGCTCAGCGCAGCGAAAACATTTATTTCGACAACAGTCGTGTCGCTAGATTTAAGCGTTATTAGAGTATAAATAAAATGACAAAAAAATTAGCCTCGATATCTGAATGTTTTAAAAGTGGGGAAATATGCGTGGCATGGCTCGGTATTCTTTAATAGTTTCGTTCGGCGCCCGTCCCTCTGTACCAAGCTGCCTCTGTTTTTTATATTTTATGATGACCGAGATACAAAAAAAGGATTAGCTCTAAATAATAGAAAAGAGCTGCTAAATTATCGTAGCAACTCTTCTTGAATGAACGTTTAATTGAGTAAGTATAATCATACCAACCCATTCACAACCTCGATAAGCTTAGACATTTGAATATTGAAAATAAGACTCTTTGACCATATCAGCAGTATACCTTGTATTTACTTTATTCAAAATACTAGTAGCAGTAGGAGCTCTATCATTAGATAGTCCAAAATTTACGAATATTGGTACATTAAATTTGAGCGGAACGCTACCCTTGTAGCTATAAGTAATCTCTTGGTTAATTCTACCATTTTGACTAACATCTACTAGAGTTTTAACCAAGTATCCAGCGTTGTTGTATTCAGCTTTTTCCGCTACGTCCTGAACGTTAGCCATAAATCCTCTGTATTTAGCCATAGAATCATTAGCCAAACCATCTTTATTATAAGACACTTCCACATCGATAACAGATGGACCGTCAACAGTTATTTTTTTGGTAATATTTTTTTGACTATTATAGCTATAGGTAGTTGACCGTTCTCCTCCCCTTTCATAAGTTAGAACATCTTTGAGAACATTACCTTGGTTGTCGTAGCTGTATTCAGAGGTTTCGTATAATTCTTTGACTTCACTATTAGTAATATCATCAACTTTTATATAATACAAAGCAGACTTAGCTACGTAATTATTAGCATTAAAAGTTATGTTTTTTATTCTATCTATACTACCGTCGTTGTATTCATCAGTCTCAATTTTTTCTAATTGATTCTGATCATTATAAGTATAGGTATTCGTTGCATTAGAAAAATAACTTGTGTCACTTGGATCCCTTTCTACTATCTGTTCGATGTTACCGTCTGAATTGTATTGATAAATTACTGTACTCTCAAAAACACTATCTCCATCAGAATTAGTATTAAACTCAGTTAGCTGACCTTTTTGGTTATATACCCATACTTCAACACCATCATTTCGCTTATCAAGACCACGAGTTTGTTCGCGGCGAATTAAACGATCTTTATCATCGTAAGTAAACTGCTTTGAGCTATTAGCTCGATCAGGATTGCTAGATGACAAGTATTCTTGTTCAACCAGCTGGTTTTTGGCATTAAAATAAAAGTTCTCTGTTGCATTGATATAACCAAAACCATCTCCCTTATAAGATTTAGTGCTGGTACTAGCAATATTAATATCTAAGGGTCTTGCATCTTTTGCATTGACGATACCGTCACCGTCGATATCACTATCACAGTCATCAATGGTTCCATCTTTGTCTAGATCAGATTGCCCTGAAATATTAGCGGTAGCGTTTTTGCATTTGTCGGAAGGCTTTGGAGGGGTAGGCTTCGGATTATTACTACTTTGACTGTCAGAACCTCCATCACTACCGCCGCCACCCCCACAAGCTAAGAGTGAAGTAGAAAAAACGACAACCGCAACAGCAGAGCTCAAGTTTTTAACGTTATAGATACGTGGCATATGATTTCTCTTATAGAAAGGTTATTTAATGGTTAAAGCTGAACACTAGACCACGCATACAAAACTAAAGTTTAGAACAGCTCTCAAGAAGGTGATATTATCTTTTTTTCTATAAAATAGTCAATCTAATTTTACTACTTAGAATATTGATTTTAATTAGCTTATTTACGATACGTAAATAAAATCTACAATTCATTTCTAATCATTTCAAACCAAAAACCAACCATAAAAAAGAGCCACCAGATTTCTCCAGCAGCTCTTTTTTATTTAAACGCTAAGAAAGGTTAATCAGACCAAACTATTTACCGCTTCAACCACCGCGTCAGTCGTGATACCAAACTCTTTATAGAGCTGATCTGCTGGCGCTGATTCACCATAAGTGGTCATGCCGATGACTTTGCCATCTAGGCCAACGAACTTATACCAGTAATCGACATGGGCAGCTTCTACCGCTACGCGGGCGCGGATATTGGCAGGCAATACAGCGTCACGATAGCTGGCGTCTTGCTCCATAAAGATTTCAGCACATGGCATAGAGACCACACGGACGCCAACGTCATTTTCGCTCAACGTGGCATACGCTTCCATAGCTAAGCCAACTTCTGAACCGGTGGCGATAATGATTGCTTTTAGCTCGCCTTGTTCCTTCGCTAGCACGTAACCACCTTTAGTGATGTTAGCGACTTGCTCGCTGTCACGTGCTTGATGCGGTAAGCTTTGACGGCTAAAGATGAGCGCTGACGGATTATTTTCTGACTTAATCGCTTCTACCCAAGCCGTAGCAGATTCAGTCGCATCACACGGACGCCATGTACGTAGGTTTGGCGTAGTACGTAGGCTAGTCAATTGCTCAACTGGCTGATGCGTTGGGCCATCTTCACCCAGACCGATAGAATCATGGGTGTAGACGTGGATAATACGTTGCTTCATCAATGCGCCCATACGCACCGCATTACGCGCGTACTCCATGAACATCAGGAAGGTTGCCACGTAAGGGATAAAGCCGCCATGCAACGCGATACCATTGGCAATCGCTGTCATACCGAATTCGCGCACGCCATAATAGATATAGTTGCCATCAGCGTCTTTTTCGATGCCTTTAGCACCTTTGAATAGCGTCAGGTTTGAGCCAGCTAGATCCGCTGAACCACCTAATAACTCTGGTAATAATGGCTGCAAAGTATTGATCGCATTTTGACTGGCTTTACGGCTGGCAACATCACCGCCCTGCTCTTGAGTTTGTCGGATATAATCCTGCGCTTGCTTATCAAAATCCGCTGGCAATTCACCATTTAAGCGGCGTAGTAACTCAGCAGCTAGTTCTGGATAGGCCTTTTTATACGCTTCAAAGTCCGCATCCCAGTTCTTTTGTTGCACATCGCCTTTGGCTTTAGCATCCCACGCTTCATAGATTTCATCATCTAACTCAAACGGCGCATGCTTCCAAGACAATGCATCACGGGTTAAAGCAATTTCATCATCACCCAGTGGCGCACCATGGCTAGCTGCTAAGCCTTGCTTGTTTGGACTACCAGCGCCAATCGTCGTTTTACAGATGATTAGGCTTGGCTTAGTGGTCTCAGCAATCGCTTGCTCAGTGGCTTGAGTGATCGCATCGGTATCATGACCATCAACCTTGATAACTTGCCAGCCGTAAGCTTCAAAGCGCATTTGGGTGTCATCAGTGAACCAGCCTTCGACATTACCATCAATAGAGATGCCATTATCATCGTAGAAGAAGACCAATTTGCCAAGCTCTAACGTGCCAGCCAAAGAGCAAACTTCATGGCTGATACCTTCCATCAAGCAGCCATCACCCAAGAACGCATAAGTATGGTGGTCAACGATGTTATGTCCGTCACGGTTGAACTGCGCAGCTAAGGTTTTCTCTGCAATCGCAAAACCAACCGCATTCGCGATGCCTTGACCTAGTGGACCCGTAGTGGTTTCAATACCTGGCGTATAACCAAGCTCAGGGTGACCTGGGGTTTTTGAATGCAGCTGACGGAAACCTTTCAGGTCATCAACGCTGACGTCATAACCAGATAAATGCAGCAATGAGTAAATAAGCATCGAGCCATGACCGTTTGACAGTACAAAGCGATCACGGTTATGCCACTGTGGATCGGTTGGGTTGTGCTTCAAAAACTTGCGCCACAGAACTTCAGCAATATCAGCCATGCCCATCGGAGCACCTGGATGACCAGAGTTGGCTTTTTGTACCGCGTCAAACGACAGTACACGGATGGCATTGGCTAATTTACGTTCGCTAATTGGAGCTGGCATAGAGTGTCCTAAGATTAAAGGAGAGTTTATTTGATTGAAAAAAGTTATTGAACTAAATTTGCTTAGATACTGGAATAGATGGCTCATTATAAACTAAGTGGCAACAATTTTCCCTGTTACCCCTAGTCCAGAACTTGATCGGGTCACATAATAAAAAACCAACTGATCGTTAACGACTTCAATATAATGTTTCTCAAATTCTTGATAGCAAACATACTGAAGCCATTTCTCCTCTAGATAATCTGCCATTTGCTGATGGCTTACATTGTGCGCAAAGTTGCAATACAACGTGAGCATACAATTTGCATTATCATGGCGCTCTTGATAAAGAAAGTCGCAACCAAGATTGTTTTCCATACAACAGAAATACACATTGGCATCTATTTCAAAGCCTAACAAATTGTCGCCACTACTTTGACCGTGGGTGAGATATTGTGAGTAATTGAGCTGATCAATTGTAGACAATGTCTTCATGACGTTACTATTATCAAACTTCTATTCTTTCCGCACCGCCCATAAACGGACGCAATACTTCTGGAACGGTGATACTACCGTCAGCATTTTGATGGTTTTCCATGACGGCCAATAGCGTACGACCAACTGCCAAGCCTGACCCATTCAAAGTATGAGCCAAGCTGGTTTGTTTGCCGTCTTTGACACGTGTGCCCATGCGGCGCGCTTGGAAATCACCACAGTTAGAGCAGCTAGAGATTTCGCGATAGGTATCTTGGCTCGGTAACCAGACTTCGATGTCATAAGTCTTTTGGGCAGCGAAGCCCATATCACCTGTACACAGCTTCATGACCCGATACGGCAAGTTGAGCTGCTGCAAGATATATTCGGCTTGTTCGGTCATTGCTTCAAGCAATTCATCAGATTGCTCAGCGCTAGCGATATTAACCATCTCGACTTTTTCAAACTGATGCTGACGGATCAGACCACGAGTATCACGACCGTGTGAGCCGGCTTCACTACGGAAACAAGGCGTATGCGCGGTGAACTTTAACGGCAGCTCTTTGATATCTAAACGCTCACCGCGTACCAAATTGGTCATAGGTACTTCAGCCGTCGGAATCAGATAAAAATCCATATCATCATTATTCGTATGATTGGTCAATTTAAACAAATCATCTTCAAATTTTGGCAACTGACCCGTACCTTTTAGGCTTTCAGAATTGACAATATAAGGCACATACGTTTCAGTATAGCCGTACTTGATGGTGTGGGTATTGAGCATAAACTGAATCAAAGCGCGATGCATTTGCGCAAGCTGACCTTTTAATACATTAAAACGACTACCGGTAAGCTTCGCTGCGGCTTCAAAGTCGAGCATACCGAGCGTCTCACCGATATGAGTATGGTCTTTGATGTCGAAATCAAACTCACGCGGCGTACCCCATTTGCGTACTTCGACATTATCATCTTCTGACGTACCCACTGGCACATCTGCTGCTGGAATATTAGGAATCTGCAAGGCAGCTTGATTGATACGCTCTTGCAGAGTACGCAGCTCGTCTTCTGCCGTCTTAATCTCACCGCTGACGCTTTGCATCTCAGCCAACAGCTCACTGGCATCTTCGCCCGATTTTTTTAGCGCCCCTACTTGCTTAGCACCAGCGTTACGGCGCGATTGCAACTCTTCGGTTTTGACTTGTAGCGATTTACGCTCGTTTTCAATGGTTTGCCAGAACTCCATATCAAGCGTATAGCCACGAGCAGCCAACTGCTGTTGTAAATCGCTTAAATCGCCGCGTAAGAGTTTTGGATCAATCATAATAGTTGCCTGTAACGCTGAGAGTGAATAAGGAATTTTAAGAAAATATTATCAAAACAATAATGAGCCAAGCTCATTTTACAACCTAACCTATCGTCAATCCAAAATAATATCAATACAAGAAAACCGAGTACAAGCTATACAGTACTATGTTTAGCGAAGTTGACGCTGTAGTGATTTTATAGTGGGCAGGCTATCACTTTATAACTTATGTTATGACATCTTGTTTGTCATGAGAAAATAGGTAGTCGCTATAATACCAAGACCCAGCAGATTTGACCATGTTTTGCCCCTATTTAGACGCTATTTTGACTACTTTTCGGCTATTTTCGTACCTGTGACTGTCCTGTGTTATAGCAAAGTTTTTAGTGTGACGCCATGTTTGAATGCTGCACGTTATGCCACTATCTTGCTATGAAAAATTTAAGGTTAGCTTCCACAATCAGTCCCAATCTCTATTAATGCCATTAATATGACGTCTATCAATGAACAGAGCGGCTTATATGTTTCATTTAGGAGCACTTTTCGGTAAGATAAGCGCATAGCTTTATTACACTTCTAGCCAAGTACCGCATCGCAGCTTCGCTTTGGCGATTTAAACCCAACGCTTTTACTACAAGTATTTGAGAAACCTTTATGGCCCTGTACCCCTATACGCTCCAACCTGTTGCCTTAAACCTGACCGAGGCGGAATTTCATCAAGCACAGTATGAACTGTTTGCCAGTGCCAGCCCTTCGTTTGGTCTTTCAAGTTTGAAGACCAAAGAATGGGTCATTATGGCGGTAGTCGTGATACTGGCCATTGCAGGGTTAATCTTTGTCACTGGCTATTCCACAATTATTTTTTGGGTCATGTTGGTTTCGGTCGTGGTTTATCTGTTGGTGCGTACCTTAGGTTTTAAATGGTACGTCAAAAGAGAGTTTGAAAAACAAGTGGCTGATCAAGAGATGCCAGATGAGATGCGCCAGATGAAGTTGGGTGTACAAAAACATGGCTTGGTCATGGCGATGCCAACCAATCAACCTGATATGATGAAAAACTCGCAAATGCGTGGCATGCAAATGCGTGCAGGAGCGACCCAACAAGCGGTTATTCCATGGACAGCGGTCAAAAGCTGGGACGAGACTGACGACTATATCTTTATGATGTTTGAGATGAAAGGTCAACAAGGCAGCCAAATTGTCCCTAAACGTTTGCAAGCACAGAAGTTCCCCATCGATACGGTACGTCAACACCTACAAGAAGTGGTTCCAGTTAAAGGCTTAAACCCTGAAAGCTTACAACCCCCTGCATAAAGCTTAATAGTTCATTTTTTGAACTCATAATACTGTGAACGCATAAGCTAATGGAGAGAATATCTCTTGATTGGTTTAAAAAATCAATCATAGTCTTATAATTATTGAAATTAACTTATCGACGCTGCTTTGCTATTATAATGAACATCGACAGCAAGATTATGACGGACTTAATAAATAGATCTTTATGAATTAAAATAGCGTTCTATAATTCAACACAAGAGCAAGCATAGTAGTGCATCATAGGGCTTGCTATACTCTTAGTCTGTTATAACCAGTTTCTTACATTAACACTCACACTATAAGGATAATATTATGAGTAATACTAATAATGCGACCAACCAGATCGGTTTAGAACAATCAGACATGAGCGGTGTCATCACTAAACTTAATAGCTTACTATCAAGCTATCACATGTTCTATATTAACGTTCGTGGCTATCATTGGAACGTCAAAGGTGAGCACTTCTTTACTTTGCACCCACAGTTTGAAGAGCTGTATACCAGCCTACAAGTCGAGATTGACGAAATCGCTGAACGTATTTTAACCTTAGGTGGTACACCACTCCATGCGTATAGCGACTTTACGAAACATACAAGTATTCAGGAAGATAAAAACGTCAAAGATGGCAATACTTGTGTAAAAGGCGTAGTTACTGGCCTACAAGCGCTTATCTCAGAGCAGCGTCAAGTATCAGCGCTGGCGGTAGAAGCGGAAGACCAAGGTACTGCCGATTTAGTCGACGGCTATGTGCAGCAGCAAGAAAAGCTAATTTGGATGTATAATGCTTTTTTAGCAAAATAGTTAATACTTAAAGGTAGCTGACTTTAAGAGCGACCAGCCTTAGAAGTCGGTTATAAGTAAAATTATATGTCATAAAAAAGCACCCGCTATGGGTGCTTTTTTGTGGGTGAAGTTTGGGTTATGTCTTCACATATTTATAGGGGTAAAATCTACTGTTGTACCCACTGGCGAATTTTTTCGCGTTCAGCTGGCGTTGCTTGTAGCCATAACTGCATGAAGCTATCAAGGGTATTGGTGCTTTGATTGCTCGTCCCTACTGGCGCCACGGTATAGGTATTTGAAGACATACTACCTGTATTATTCTGAGTACTCGCCGTTGGCTGATTGAGAGCTGCGATTGCGCGTTGGTTCTGTAATTCTGCATCACCGCCACCACCAAATACGCCGCCTATCGCTTTACCCAATCCAGCAAACAAGCCATCATTACCATTTGCAACGCCCTGTTGACTGGCAATAATGGCATCGTCTTGCTGTATCGCAAGGGTTGGCTGTTTGACATAATCTTTGGCTGCCTCATACTTTTCTGGTTGATTAGGCATGGTCAAGCGGTATGTCTGGTTGTCTGCCAGTTCGGCTGTCACACTCACATTGCCTGAACGCAAATAATCATGCTCGTCACGCGGCAGATTATACAAGCGGTCATACTTAGCAGTAATCGCATGCTGACCCGGCTGCAAGGTGAATTGTTTAGTCAACGCCTGAAAAGGACTCTGTTGAACTTCTTGACCATTGATAGCAGTCACTTTGATATAGTCATCAACGAGTAAAGTAACCGCGGCATTTGAGAGCATAGATACCGATCCGGCACTGATAAGTAAGGTGCTGATGGTCAGTTTTTTTAGCGAAGAAGTATTGGTTTTCATAAATGGTCCCATTGATAGTAAATGCATTGATAACAGCGACATTTTGGATAGAAACAAATGGTGTTTCTAATATTTAAAATTCAGTATTAAAAATCGAGTGGCATCGTATGTTGATCCTGACTGGCTGCCTCATTATCCACTTGTGTCTCTTGTGCAATATCCGCAAGCTCAGCTGCCAGTGTTTGCTCATCAATCGTACGCAAAGCATCACTGATGACCGCTTTAGAGATATTGCTACGCCCAAGGTTTGAGAACATTGGCTGAATATAATTGAGCACCTCCATCATAGCACCGATACGATGTGGCCCTTCGGTCAGAAGATAATCAATAATACGCTCATCAAACTGCCAACCACGGCGACGTAAGATAGACTGCAGCAAGGCTTGACGGTCAGCAAGATCGTGACCATTCGGTACTTTAAAGGTAGGCGCTTGTGCCAGACGAGTGAGCAAATCCCTCAATTGAAATGGTAACTCGCCCGCAGGCTTATTGGCAGCAAATAATAACTGGCGCTGCCCTTCACGGCTACGATTAATGAGATGGAATAAGGCTTCTTGCCATTGACTACTTTGCTCAAGCACTTCTAAGTCATCGATGGCGATAAGCGAGAAGTTCTCAAGAGAAGACAGCACATTGACATCGGTATGGATCAATTCATTGAGTGACAAACAAATCGCTGACTTGTCCATCTCAATGAATGACTCACAGATAGCGGATAGTAGATGGGACTTACCAGTTGCAGGGCTGCCAAACAGGTACAGCTGACCAATCAGGCCGACATGTAGCTGCCGCACTGCATCAATAATCGACATCCAACCGGGACCGGCAAAGTCACTGAGACTCGCATCATGCTTAATGTCCAGATTGAGACTTAGCTGTGCTTCTGCCATGAATCATCAACTCGGTTTGCGTAGCGCAATAGATAGAAAAGGAAAAGGCGTGGTAACTTTTAAAACAGGCTCAGTTTAAGTAGGCTTAATAAAATAAACGAGCTTGAGGTTTTGATTACACTCAGTCAAACATGATATTTATCAAAATTAACGACGTGTATCAAAACGCTCACAGTAACAGCTGTTAGCGTTACTACTGCGCCTATATATAACATATTTGCAAAATGACTGACAAGTCTTTTACTTACTAAGCTTTGTCAGTCATTAATTATTAAGCCTAAATGACACCCTTATTATCTAGCTATTTTATCAATTTTCAATGACGTTACACCTATTATTTTTTAAATAACACCAACTGTTTACGACCTTTATAAAAGTCCGTGGAGAGATAATAAGCATATAAGTGGCGGAACAATACGTTGAGGACGGCGGACACTGGTAGCGCGATAAGCATACCGACAAAACCCAATAGACTTGCGCCTGCTAGTACCGAAAATATAACCCATAAAGGTGACAATCCGATCTTATCGCCCAACAATAAAGGCTGTAGGATGTAGCCTTCTGCCGCTTGACCGATTAAAAATGCGCCAACGATTAAGGATAAATACGTCCAATCTAAGCCAAACTGGAACAAACACGCAATAATAGCAGCGATGAAGCCAATACCGAAGCCCAGATAAGGCACGAAGCTAGCAATACCCGCAACCATGCCGATAATAAGACCCAGCTCAAGGCCAATGAGCTGAAGTTGTACGGCATAAATGGCACCCAACAACACCATCACCAACAGCTGACCTTTGATAAACGCCATCAATGCCTGATCACACTCTTGGGCAATACCAATAACTTTTTCGCAGTACGGCCCTGGAATCGCTGTCTTCCACATCTGTATGCGTTTGTCCCAATTGAACAAAAAGTAAAAAGTCAAAATCGGTACTAAGACAATCAATCCTGCATTATTGATAAAGCTCATGCTTGAAGCAAGCACCTGACTCATCATCGAGCTGGCATCAGAGAACTTATAATGTGTTTGCAGATATTCAACCAAGGTTTCAGAGAATCCTTTGGTTTCTAGTATGGGCAAGCGGATATTGGCATTCGCAACAAACCATCCGCGAACTACCTGATTATACCAATTCAAAACCTTGGGCAGATATTCCCAAGCCGCTTGTAGCTGATGCAGCAATGTCGGTATCAGCCACCAGAGCAGCAATACCATCCCCAAGGTAATGGTAGCATAAACAATAATAATAGCTATCCAGCGCTTGATATACTTTGAGAGACGTTTGACCAATGGATTGAACAAATAAGCGAGTACAAAAGCAAAGATGAACGGCAAAATGACCGGCATCATTAAATAAAGCAAAACAACAGCAATGATGAGCACGGCGACGATAAATAAGCGCCGGAAAAAAGGGTCTATCGATTGTTTGGTCATTAAGGGCCATCCTAAAAGTAAGCTAATCGCGATAACTTATCGTTGAGATTGCAGTTTTATTGCTACAAACTCACTGTATCGTTATCGGTACGTCTACAAATTCTAAGTGCTTTGATTCTAAGTGTTTTATTATCGCAGAGTCGACAAAAAAAGCAGTCATTTTTTGTTTCTTAACTTTTTATTTATCGCTTATTTCTAATCTTGGCCGAATATTGGCAAGTTGCTTTGCGAGTGAGGTCTATTATTAGGTATAATGCGCCCACTAACTTCAAACTTTGTAACATTGACTGCTATTATTAATGTCAATAAATAATTTATCGGTTAATTCCAATTATATAGCCCCCAACTGTGAGATGACTATGAGTGACAAGCCTTCGTTAAGCTACAAAGATGCCGGCGTTGATATCGATGCAGGCGATGCATTGGTGCAACGAATCAAGTCCGTAGCAAAAGCCACGACGCGTCCTGAAGTCGTGGGTGGACTGGGTGGTTTTGGCGCGTTATGCCGTATTCCGACAGGTTACACCTCGCCGCTATTGGTTTCTGGTACAGATGGTGTCGGTACTAAGCTCAAACTCGCGCTACAGCTCAATCGTCATGAGACGATCGGCATCGACTTGGTAGCGATGTGTGTCAACGACCTATTGGTATGCGGTGCTGAGCCTTTGTTCTTTTTAGATTACTATGCAACGGGTAAGCTCGATGTGGATGTGGCTGCTACTGTTGTCAGCGGGATTGGTGATGGTTGTAAGTTGGCCAATTGCGCGCTTATAGGTGGCGAAACTGCTGAGATGCCAGGCATGTATCAAAACGATGATTACGACTTGGCAGGGTTTTGTGTCGGCGTGGTTGAAGAAGCGGAAGTCATCACTGGCGAAAATGTCGCAGAGGGCGATGTTTTAATCGCCCTTGCCTCAAGTGGCGCGCATTCTAACGGCTACTCATTAGTGCGTAAAGTCATCGAAGTCAGCGGGATTGATGTCACTAGCAGTGATGAGCAATTAGATGGTCAATCTATCCAAGACGCGCTAATGGCACCGACGCGTATCTACGTAAAAGCCATTAAAGCCTTGCAAGATACTCTTGGTAGCTCAGCTTTACATGCCATGTCACATATCACCGGTGGCGGCTTAACGGACAACTTACCACGCGTACTGCCTGAAACTCTAGCCGCTAGCATCGATACCAATAGCTGGCAGTTCTCAGAGCTGTTCACTTGGTTGCAAACCCAGGGTAATATCGAGCAAAGTGAGATGTACCGTACCTTTAACTGCGGCGTCGGCTTTGTCATTGTCGTACCAAAAGATAAAGCAGATGCTGCTATTCAAACCTTGAACGATGCTGGCGAAAAAGCGTGGCAACTAGGCGAAATGATCAAGCGCAGCACTGATGATCAGGCGGATGCCGTGGTGTACCGTTAATGTCAGACAGTCCTATCAAAACTAGCAACAATAAACCATTACGCATTGCCGTTTTAGTATCAGGTAGTGGTAGCAATCTACAAGTATTAATAGATGCAATGCAAGCAGGTGCACTACCAATTGAGATCGTCGGCGTCATTAGTAATCGTGAAGACGCCTACGCTATCAAGCGTGCCGAGCAAGCTAACATACCTGTCGCCGTGCTATCACATACTGATAGTGGCAAACGCATGGCCATCAAAACTTTTGAGACTCATGCCAGCGCCCAACTAACGACATGGCAACCTGACCTAATCGTGTTGGCTGGCTTTATGCGGGTACTTAGCGCAGGTTTCATCGACAATATGCCTCCACCGATGATTAATCTGCACCCTTCCCTGCTACCTGTTTATAAAGGCCTTGATACCCATCAACGTGCCATACAAGTAGGCGAACGTCATCATGGTTGCAGCATCCATGTCGTCACCGCTGAGCTCGATGCGGGCGCTGTGCTAACCCAAGCACTGTTAGAAGTGCATCGAAAAGATACTGCCGATAGCCTACAAGCGCGCGTCCAAAAGCTTGAACATCAACTGCTACCTTGGACAATTTTATTATTAGCTAAAGGTGTCATCAACCTGAACAGTCAGGACAAAGGAACTTTTTCTATATTGCCCACATTACCTTTAAAGCTGTATTTAGACAGTTAAAGCAGTAACAAGTAGTAAAGAAAATTAGTAATCATTTAAAACTATCAATCATAAAAAAGCCCAGTCACTCAATTAATGAATGACTGGGCTTTTCAGTATCTAATATTTAAAGCGTTTTAGCTTCAAAATCTGTACGTGCTCTTAGCTGTTATGCACGTGGACACCTTTGATGTTTACAAACTCTTTAATACCAAAACCACCATGCTCGCGACCATGACCTGAGTTTTTCACGCCACCAAAAGGTAGTGCTGGATTTGCGAGGCCATAACCATTGATATAAACCATACCGGTATCAAACTCTTCATTAGCTAAGCGAATCGCTTTGTCTTCATCTTTAGAGAAGATAGCGCCACCTAAACCATAGCGGCTGTCATTAGCGATACGTAAGGCATCATCTTGATCTTTGGCGCGGATTAGCGATGCTACTGGACCAAATAGCTCATCGTCATAAGCTGGCTGACCTTTTTCGACATTTTCCAAAATAGTCGCTGGGTAGAAGCTGCCCTTACCTTCTGGTAATTTACCACCGACAGATATAGTAGCGCCCTTACTTACACTCTCTTCTACTTGTTCATGCAACTTTTCTTGCAAGTCTTTACGCGCTAGTGGTCCAAGATCTGAGCTGTCATCCATTGGATCGCCGGCTTTTTTACTTGCAAACTCTTCAACGATACGCTCACGGAACTCGTCATACAGGCTATCAACAACGATAAAGCGCTTTGCAGCCACACAAGTTTCGCCATTATTTATCAGACGCGCTAGCGTACAAGTTTGTACTGCAAGCTCAAGATCAGCATCTTCTAAAACGATAAATGCGTCATTTGAACCCAGCTCTAGAACTGCTTTTTTGATTGCTTTGGCTGCTTGCTGACCGACGATACTACCTGCACCATCACTACCAGTGAGCGTCACACCGCGTACTTTATCATTACCAATTAATTTCTCTGACTGATCATGATCAATTAAAATGGTACGGAACAAGTCGTTCGGTAAGTCAGACTCATGGAATATTTTTTCAATTAATAAGCCAGAACCAGTCACGTTTGCTGCGTGCTTGAGCAGAATGCTGTTACCTGCCATCAAATTGGCTATGGTATAGCGGAACACTTGATACGCTGGAAAATTCCAAGGCTGCATACCATAAATGACACCAATGGGCTGATAAGTGACAATACCTTTTTTGAGACCTTCGATGTCACGTTCATCGTCAGCAAGCGCGGCCACACCTTTTTCTGCAGTGTAATCACAAATGGCTTTACACAGATCAACTTCTTGTAGACTCTGACTATAAAGTTTACCACGCTCCTCAGTCATAAGACGAGACAGCTCTTCTTTATACTTTATCAGGGTTTCGCCAATAGAGTTAATAACCTTCGCGCGCTCTTCATGACTGGTTTTACGCCATTCTAGAAACGCTTGATGTGAGGCTTCAACGATGTTGTTGACCTCATCATTACTCATATAGTCGTAATCTTTAATATCTTCGCCTGTTGCTGGGTTTACAGTAGTAATATCTGCCATGATTGTTGCCCTTATTTATTTGTTGTTCTTAATTAATGCTAGTTAGCTAATGCTAATTTAGAGTTGCACTTAATCAAAACTTTAAGAAGCTTCGATCGTGTCGCCTGTCTTAACAATGGATGCTCTAGTTGTCTTTTTTCTTAATGTAGAGCTATCATAACAAATCATTTGCTTTGAAGTTTTACAAGATATAAAGAAGTGTGCGTAAGATGTTAAGAGTGTGACTCATTCGTTGTTAAATACATATTTGGCAGATTATTAGCATATTTATCAAAACTATTTAGGGCGTGTTGAACATTCGACCATGGCACTGACAGAGACTATTTGTGAATGTTCAACACGCCCTAATATATAACTGCTTATAGTCAAAATATCCCAAAAACGTGACGGTATTGCTGATATTGATATAACTTTTCACTGACTATATATTTATGAAATCTTTGATAATAAATCAAGCAAATAAAAAACCAGCACATGATATATGGGCTGGTTTTATCGATTGTTTAAGCGATACTTATGTTATTCACATTTTGTTAGAACAAATGATTGATAATAGGGATATCTTGTGGAGGATTCTCTTCCTCGTCAACGATTTGACGCGCTACATGCATAATGAGCTGGCGCAACCAACGATGGGCTGGGTGATGCTGCAATAAAGGCGACCACGCCATCGTTAGCTCAAATTCAGGAATAAAAAATGGTGGCTCTTCCATTTTTATACTGTCGTTATTGGCCTGCATTTTTGCCACCCGCGTCGGCAATGTCGCAATCAAATCTTTATTGGCGGCGAGCATCGCCGGCATCTGATAGTGACGCGTAAAGACGCTGATTTGGCGTTTTTGACCCAAACGTTGCAGTGCTTGATCAATTGAGCCTAGGCCGCCAGATTTTTCTGGATTGACCCCAAATCCCACGCCCATGCCTGTCTTGGACACCCAAACATGCTGGGCTTTTAGATAGTTTTTTAGATTGAAACGGTTGGCATAGGGGCTTTCTGACGACAGCAAGCAACTAAACGTATCGCGCCATACGAGTACTTGATGGAAGCTTTGCGGTATTTCATTAAAGCGGTTGATCGCCAAGTCCACCCGTCCCTGCTCCATATCGCGATAGGAGACATCAGATGGCGTCAAGAAATCCAAAATGACGTTGGGCGCTTCGGAACGTAGCGCTTTTACTAGCTTGGGTACTAAGGTCGCCTCGGCATAATCTGAAGTCATAATGCGAAAGACGCGTGAGGTACTATAAGGGCGAAACTCGGTACGTGGCTCTAACACTTGCGTGAGGTCAGCCAATATCTCGCGAATACGTGGCTGCAACTCAAGGGCGCGCTCAGTTGGGGTCATGCCCTCTGATGAGCGTACTAATAGTGGGTCATTAAACAGCTTACGTAAGCGCCTTAGAATATTACTCATCGCCGGTTGGGTAATGCCAAGCTGTTCAGCTGCACGTGTCACATTTTTTTCTCGCAACAACACATCTAAATGTACCAATAAATTCAAATCAACCCGCTGCAAATTCATATGTATTTCTCTTTGCCTTAGAATAAATACCACTATAAATATTGGTATTTTTAGTGCTGTCATAAATATTTATCGTCTATAACTGCATAATATTACTATTTTTTTGTCTAGGGGTTCCTATAATCAGCTAATTATAACGCAAACTAGCCATCATAAGACATTGTTTTTTATACATTATAACCAAATAAAATACCCAAGATAACTATCATAAATTAGATAAATCTTGGTAAGGCAGTTATAGTGAGTGACACAGACAAGCCGTCACGCAAACAATAAACCGTAGGCTGAGACGCTGATTATAAGCTTACCGACCAACATAATATTTTAATGGTCCGTATCGATAGCAAAACCTAATCAACTGCCTAGCAATCGATTTAAATAAATTTTTTGCCAGTGATATTTTTTAGCTGATTGCCTCAATGATTATTGTAACACCTCTCATCGCCAATTATAAAACCACAGCGCTATAATTGTTTAGGTAGCACACAAAACATACTGAATGAGCGTCACGCTATCACTATGTATTAGACAATTTGTTAACTGCTGAGTTCAGCAAATCTCTTGTGTTTATAGATAGGTTTGTTTAGGGTAAGTAGGGCTGCGTTCAATATACATTTATTTTTAGCTGATATAACCATTCATTCCTTTTCGTTATGTCTATACTTATTAGATGTCGAGAACCTTAATAAAAATCTTATTTTGTATCTCTCAATAACAGACAGTCGTGATCAATTTATCACTTAATTTTTCTCGTTTTTACACCCCACCAAGGAGACTATAGATGTCAACTGTTTATAAATCAGCGATCGATTTAGTACGTGAATTAAAGCAAAAGCACGGTAACTGGCAAAATATCAGCGAAACCGATGCAGCACGTATGATGGCACAAAACCGCTTCAAAACAGGTTTGGATATTGCAAAGTATACTGCAAAAATCATGCGTCAAGATATGGAAGAGTATGACAATGATACTTCTCAGTACACGCAGTCTTTAGGTGCTTGGCATGGTTTTGTTGCCCAGCAAACCATGTATGCTAAGAAAAAATACTTTGGTACCACGTCAAAAACTTACATCTACCTATCAGGTTGGATGGTTGCAGCCCTTCGCTCTGAGTTTGGTCCTCTTCCTGACCAATCTATGCACGAAAAAACCTCTGTACCTAAGCTAATTGCAGAGATCTACACCTTCTTGCGCCAAGCCGATGCTAAAGTACTAAACGATTATTTCCGTGAGCTAAACGCTGCAGAAGAAGCCGGTCAAGACACCTCAGCTATCCTAGAAAAAATCGAAAACTTTGATTCGCATGTTGTGCCAATCATTGCTGACATCGATGCAGGTTTCGGTAACGAAGAAGCGACTTACTTGCTAACCAAGCAAATGATCGAAGCGGGTGCTTGTGCTATTCAGGTTGAAAACCAAGTATCTGATGCTAAGCAATGTGGTCACCAAGCGGGTAAAGTAACTGTACCGCATGAAGACTTCATCTCTAAACTAAATGCGATTCGTTATGCATTCTTAGAGCTTGGTGTTGAAGACGGCATCATCGTTGCTCGTACTGACTCTGAAGGCGCATCACTAACGCAAAAAATCCCAGTATCAAATGAGCCAGGCGATTTAGCTTCTAAATACATCGACTTCATCGAAATGGAAGAAGTGACGCTAGAGAACGCCAACGAAAACGACAGCTTGCTTAAGCACAACGGCAAATTAGTTCGTCCAGTACGTCTAGCCAATGGTCTATATCAGTTCCGTGAAGATACGAACATCGATCGCGTTGTCCTTGACTGTGTTACTGCTCTAGAAAATGGTGCTGACCTATTATGGATCGAAACACCGACTCCAGACGTAGAACACATCAAAATGATGGTTGATCGTATCAAAGAAGAGCAGCCTAAAGCGAAGCTTGTATACAACAACAGCCCATCATTCAACTGGACGCTTAACTTCCGTAAACAAGTAATCGCTCAGTGGGAAGAAGAAGGCAAAGACATCTCTAAGTACAATAAAGATGACTTGATGAGCGCTGATTATGACGGTACTGAGCTTGATGAAGCAGCTGATATCGCTGCTAAAAACTTCCAACGTGATGCATCACGTGAAGCGGGTGTATTCCATCACTTAATCACGCTACCGACTTACCACACCACGGCACTTAGCGTGCATGAGCTTGCTAAAGGCTATTTCGGTGAAGACGGTATGCTTGCTTATGCAGCTGGCGTACAACGTAAAGAAATCCGTGAAGGCATCGCTTGTGTTAAGCACCAAGCAATGGCCGGTTCTGACCTTGGCGATGACCACAAAGAGATCTTCTCTGGTGACAATGCCCTTAAAGCTGGCGGCGGCAAGAACACGATGAACCAGTTCTAATCACCGACACTTTATAAATACTTTTTATAAGTAAAGGTTACAAGAAAAGCCGCCCTACACTATGTAGGGCGGCTTTTTTATGAGTAGATTTAGGACGTGTCATCAATCTGAACAAAGTACCTAAAAGTGAGGACATGCCCTAATCAATTATAAAAATGGCATTACAAACTGATTGCATTGAAAAATATTTAAAAATTAGCGTCCAATAGACAAAATGCTTCAATCATTAGAATGGCGGTCATCAATATGACTATTGCCCTTGGTTTTTATCTCAGACCTACGTTTTGCGTTGAGCTTGGCGTGGTTCATACGCCTAGTACTTCTACGAAATTTGCGATACAGCATTTTTATGAGTCTATAGACCCCATAAAATACTGCTAGCAGTACGACAAGCCACCACAGTCTAATCAAAGTAATAGCGACTTCTCTTAACATCTCCCAACCTTGTTTGAATGCCTGACTCACTTGTGCGCTAAAGCTTGGGCGTTCAGCCTCTATCAGCAGATCTATATTCTGCGTCGTTTCTTTATAACTGATATCTGGTTGCGTAAAAGTTAGGTTGATCGTACTGTATTTCACTCTATCCGTAATATTCATTTGCTCTAACTGCGCATATTCCTGCTGTTGCCGCGCAGTATAGGTGGCGGTGATCGTATCGACATTACTGGTTTGATCTTTGTCATTTTTGCTATTAAGCCGCTCTTGACTGAGATCCTTTGCCATATCACTATTGAGCTTACTTGCCAGTTGCTCGCGATATATATCCAAAGTGACATCTTGAGCCGAGAATTCCTGTTCATTCAAAAAAGCCACTTGCTGCTGCACTTGTTTTAGGAACTTGTTCACGTTTTGTCTAGGGATACGTACGGTCATCTCAGCTTGTCGATAATAAGTCGTCAAAACAACATTTTTATCCCCTTGCACAAAACCACGACTATCACGCTCCCGATTGCTAATATGACTTGATGCCACATAACCGCTTTGCTGATAGGTCAGATTCTCAATAGCGCTACTGCTCTCAACCACATCCTCTACTTTGAAGTCAGCTGCCGCCGTAATCAGTAACGTCTTACCTGCTATTTTGATATCAGCCGCTTGGCTATTAAGGGTCTGCTCACTATCATTGGATAGGTTTTCTACTTGTAACTTAAGCGAGTCTTTATTATTAGTATCTGATATATCAGCACCCTGATCTGTTATCTCTTCAACCGCTTGTTCCGTCGTCACATATTCAGTCTCAGCGCTACTCTGTTCTGATTCATACTCCTCATTTTGTGGACTGCAGCCACTAGCGACAATAGTAGTCAAGGCTATAACGCTACATACTTTAAGCCAGTTAGCAGTTTTGTAGATAGAATCACTGTAATCCGATGCTGACGTGTTTGGTTTAAAGGTTTGCCTGACAGAAAAAGCCCTTGTCTTCTTTAATCTCGTTTTCATCGCTGCAACTCCATTTTTATCTTACTTTTGTTTAATTCCTTGCCCTGATTATAATGATTATTTGCCAAAAGTATATTGTTAGCGATAAAACGCACGCAAACAGTCAAAATTTCACTTGTGATTATGAGATAGCTTTCATACGATGTTATTAAGTTGATTATAATTATCAAACAACTAGGAATATACGATGCAAGAAATAGAGCTGAAATTTTTGGTACCGGAGGCACGGTTAAAAAGTCTAATGCGTCAAGCTCAAGTCAAATCGTCACAAGTACTGCAACTGGCCGCACATTATTTTGATACCCCTGATCAGCAACTGGCGCAAGCGGGTATTGGTCTGCGTATTCGTAAAGAAGGCAATGCTTGGGTACAGACCATCAAAGCAGGTGGTGATGGTATTGCGGCGCGCTTAGAGCACAATGCCGTATTGAATAATGAGCAGGTACAAGCAATGCTCGACAAGCATGAGCTCATGCCAGATTTAACGATTTATCAGGGCACGCCAATTGCACCAGCATTGGCGGTATTTAACCTCAAAAAACTGGCTCAGCAGCTCAATCGTCAGTATGTCACTGATGTACGGCGTACCACGCGCTTGCTGGTAGAAGAGGATAGCGAGCAAGGCGACAATATGATCGAGATGGCGTACGATTATGGCGAAATCATTCATGGTAATGATGATAATCATCGAGAGGCCATTCAAGAGATCGAATTTGAGCTAATCTCAGGAGATTTAGATTTTTTATTTATCACCGCAAAAAGCTGGTGTCAGCGTTATAAACTCTGCTTGTCTACCGTGACGAAAGCGGAGCGCGGTGGTCTACTTATCCAAGGACAGCCCCATAGCCCAGCAGTTAGCGCTAATCTTAGTCAGCTAACGGTTAAAAAAGACGGCAGCATGCCCGCCTTTGTCCGTGCGGCAGTCCATAACTGTCTGCTACAAATACTGCCAAACAGCAGTGCTATCGTCGCTGACAGCACAGATGATGCGCATGTTCTCCAATTGCGTATCGGTATTCATCGCCTGCTTACTACGCTGAAAGCCTTTGCAAGCTTCTCTGATGAGATCAACCCGGATTGGCCGCTGATACTGAAACAAACCGCCAACTTATTGGCTGATTATCAAGAGGTTGCTTATCTTGCCAGCCATATCGAGCCGAAATTACAAGAGCATGGCGCGCCTGTGGTTGATTGGTCTACAGATATGAATACGGTCAAGATTAACCCTATCGATGCAGTACGAGCCAATGACTTTCAGCTGACTTTGCTCGAGCTAATAGCTTTTACCATGAGTGACCCAAACCTTGAGCCCAAAGCTGATAAGCTTGCCCGTGATAAAATAGTAAAAGTACTTAGCAAACAGCATAAAAAAATGCTCAAAGCTATACAAAATCTTGATGATATCAATAATGCTGAACCAGATAGCTCTGACTTAGAAGGCTCTGATTTAGAAAGCCATGATTTAAAAAGCTATGATTCATATAGCAACGATAAACAGCAAGCCCAGCATAAATTACGCCATCAGCTAAAAAACTCACGTTATATCAGTGAATTTGCCACGCCGTTATTGCGTAAAAAAGGGGCTAAAAAGAAAAATAAACGCGGGTTAAAACGTCTGATCAAAGCGCAAAAAGCACTGGGGCGATATCTAGATCATAATCAATACCAACAGCGTTATCAGCAAAAATCCACAGTGGATACCAATGCTTTGTATGGCGCCGGTTGGTTTGCTGCTAGGCTAAGTGATGACTATAATCGCCATCATAAACGCTTGGCTAACGTTAAAGATAACGATATATTTTGGTAGTCACCATTAGGTAGACATATTTATATCGACATGAACGCTTAGAAAAGACAGCTCAATGCATTATGGCTATCTTTTTAAGTTTCATTGTTTATTAATACAATACCATTGAAGGGTTTATAAGATGTCTTTCTCACTCGCTACAATCGTGACGGGTGTACCCTCTTCGACTTGTTCAAACAACTCGATAATATCTTGGTTGCGCATACGCACGCAGCCATGTGAGTAAGGCGCGCCCATCGGTTCGCTGTCTGGTGTGCCATGAATATAAATATAACGCTGATAAGTATCGCAGCCACCTTGGCTATTGCGACCTTTATTAACCCCTTCCTCAACACCGCTTAACCATAAAATACGGCTCAATATCCAATCACGCTCAGGATGTAGAGCCCCAAAGTCGGCACTATATACTTCTCCTGTAGGCACACGACCGACAAACACAGCATTACGAGGTGCGCTACTGCCTATTTTTTCTGCGATAACATGCTTGCCAAGCGGGGTACAGCCACTGTCTTGTTGGCTGCCAATGCCATTTTTGGCGGTAGAAACTAAGTATTGAGCGAGCTCTTTATTCTGCTGATATACCGTCAAGGTCTGCTGAGCGATATTAATCAGTAACGTCGTAGCGATATCTGTATTTGGAGCAAGGTCTGCGTTATTGGTCATAGCGGTCTTCCGGCTGTCATTTGGAGTATTATTAGCAAAATGATTGAGATTTTCTATTATTAAGGGATTGTATCAAGGCTTTTGGCACCGTAATATAGGGGCACACTTTTTGATGCTAGCAGATTATGACGACTATTTCACCGACACGTGTGTCGATGTATGATTTTCTATATCAAGATACCCAGCCGATGGTGTCATTATTGGCTGATGCCGCCAAGCTTTCTTTGCCGCAAGCGCGCTTGGCAATTGATTGCAGTTTGCAGGCCATTATTAGTGCCCTTCTCGCTTATCAGCAGCGCTATCAAGGTCAAGTCGTTAGCAAAAAGCTGTTTGGACGCAGTGCTGTCAAAGAGCTTAGGCAATACAACTCGATGAATTTTGCGACCATCAGTGCGACGTTATACCATCGCCACGATGCTGCAGACGCCATATTTAACGATAGTGCTCGCGTGATAAAGGCCAGTGAGTACATTGCAAACCGCATTGATGCTACGACGCCACAAGTGCAGATTTTACTGACATCGCTATGCGTGATTGTGCTGCGCGAGCTGGCTATTTTAGCGGAATACAGTCAGCTTGATAATGATGAAATTAATAAATGGTTTGCATTGCAGCCACAGTTTTTGTCGATAGATCGATTCGCCGCCGACCAGACCCAGATAATGCCTACGACCTTAGCCGACACTGATAATAACAAAAGCAGCACTTTGTCTTCAGACGCTACAGAAATAGTATCGGAAGATGGTGCAGAATGTGAGTTGTTAGATGCAGAGCAACTCTTAAGTACGCCACCACCTTTCGATCCTTATTGGTACAAACTGAATAATTTTAAAGCTGATAATTATGAGCCGGCACAAGATATGCAGCTGGCTACTGGCAATTACTTAAAGGCGATTGGCCGCTCTACTGAAAACATTCAGCAAGGTGGACACAATGATTTATTGATGTTTGCAGAAATGACTGCCGTTACCTTACCGCATCAGCGCTGGCTATTGCAGTTGGCCAAGATTTCAGAAATATATTTACAACGTAATCGGCTACGTATTACCTCGGAACCTGCTACCCCGCCAAAACCGCCGCTGGTTAGCTTAGGGTTGATCGGTGGGAACAATGACAATACACCGGCCACTACCAGTGAAAAACCGATTGAATATGATGCGGCCACACCACTTTGGAAAAACCCAGTGATTCTTATCATTATTGTGGTCATTGGTGTGCTTGGGGCGCTGGCTACTTTAAAATACCAAACGCAAAAATCTAACGGTGCCGTTCCAGCAACCGAAGAGGTCTTAGCGCAAGAACGCAGCGAGGAACGTCAGCAGCAAGATGTGGCCATTGTCATAGTAGATGATGAAGCAGCTGGTGGCACAGAAAAAGCGAAAACTGAATAGATATCAGCAATACCGTCGCGTTTTTAGAGTATTTTGGCGATACAGTTTCACCAATCACTATCATCCATAAAAAAGCAGAGACACTATCAATATAGGTCTCTGCTTTTTTTGTGATTTATCAGCTCAATTAACTATTATCTAACGATAAATAGCTAGAAAGCTTATACCATGCACAAAAATTAGAGTAGTAAGGAAAAAGAGTGCAAATACTACGCATTGTAGGTTAAGCGATTTTGACACAGCTAATCGTCTTTTTGGCGTTTGGTATTATTTTGATAAATCACGACCACGGCTGGCTTCAATTGCTAGACGTAAGCCATTCAAACGAATGAAACCTTCTGCGTCTTTTTGATCATAAGCACCAGCATCATCTTCAAAAGTGGCAATTTTTTCATCGAACAATGAATCATCAGACTTACGACCGACGACGCTCACAGCGCCTTTATACAGCTTCACACGTACGGTGCCGTTGACATATTCTTGTGACTTGTCAATTAATGCCTGTAGCATCATACGCTCAGGGCTAAACCAGTAACCATTATAGATAGTCTTGGCATAACGAGGCATTAGCTCATCTTTTAGGTGTGCCGCTTCACGGTCTAGCGTTAGCGACTCAATACCGCGATGCGCTTTTAGCATAATCGTACCCGCTGGCGTCTCGTAGCAGCCGCGTGACTTCATACCGACATAACGATTTTCGACGATATCTAAACGACCGATACCATGCTTACCACCAATCTCGTTGAGCTTAATCATTACTTCATAAGGCTTGAGCGCTTCGCCATCAATCGCAACGATGTCGCCTTTCTCATATTCTAGCTCTAAATACTGTGCTTCGTCAGGGGCTTGTTCTGGGCTAACTGACCAGCGCCACATGTCGTCTTCTGCTTCGGCATACGGATCTTCTAGGATACCGCCCTCATAAGAGATATGCAGCAAGTTGGCATCCATTGAGTACGGAGATTTTTTCTTATTGCCCGCATAATCAATCGCAATATCATGCTCTTTGGCATATTCCATCAAGCTCTCACGACTCGATAAATCCCATTCACGCCAAGGTGCGATTGTCACTACATCTGGTGACAAGGCAACGGCACCTAGCTCAAAACGTACTTGGTCGTTACCTTTACCAGTCGCGCCATGACTGATGGCATCAGCGTTATGTTCTTTAGCGATTTCAACCAAGCGCTTGGCAATGAGTGGACGCGCAATAGAAGTACCTAGCAGATACTCGCCTTCATAAATGGCATTGGCACGGAACATTGGGAATACGTAATCACGAGCGAACTCTTCACGCAAGTCTTCGATATGGATATGTTTGATACCCATGGCTTTAGCTTTGGCACGCGCCGGCTCCACCTCTTCGCCCTGACCGATATCAGCGGTAAAGGTAATCACTTCGGCATCATAGGTTACTTGTAGCCACTTCGCGATGATTGAGGTGTCAAGACCACCTGAATAGGCCAGTACGATTTTATTAATATTTTTTGGATCAAGCTGAGCCATGAATAACTCCTATTATGAGAATTTATTGTCGAATACATTTAATAAGACGTAAAAATGCGAATGATGAGATAAAATCAATAAAAGATATATTGCTTGCTCAGTGTACATCATATTTACTTTTGGCAAAAGTGTAACTGCCACAAGGTACTAGCTTTTGCTGTCAATGCCTCTGTCATCCCTCTGCATTATTTGTCCAAAAATACACACTCATGATGATAAGAACAATAACCCATGAATGCTGCAAAGACATTTTGCCGCTTATCTCGTCACGTATTTAGTCGCACTGACAAATCTGTTATTATAGCCACACAGTATCATTCCCTATTATTCCCAATACGACGATATAGAGCGCGACGACACTATGACTGATTCGATTACAGAATTGACCATCCTTCAGCCAGATGATTGGCATATTCACCTTCGTGATGACAGCGCCTTAGCTACTACTGTACCGCATTCAGCCAGTAGCTTTAACCGTGTTATTTGTATGCCAAATCTAGTGCCGCCTGTCAAAAATGTTGACGATGCGCGTGCCTATCGCGCACGGATTATGCAGCAGCTACAAGCCAGTGACTTATCTGCTGAGCGCCAAGCCGCATTTGACCCGCGTATGACGTTATACTTAACGGACAGAACGACAGCACAAGATATCGAAATGGCAGCACAATCGGGTATCGTCCAAGCAGTCAAGCTCTACCCTGCTGGTGCTACCACCAACTCTGCGGATGGTGTCACTGATATCAACGCCTGCGTAGATGTCTTTGAAGCGTTAGAAAAACACAACCTACCACTGCTATTACATGGTGAAGTGACGCAAGACCATGTGGATATTTTTGATCGCGAAAAACGTTTTTTAGATGAGGTACTGGCACAAATTATCGTTAAATTCCCAACACTAAAGATTGTGGTAGAGCATATTACCACCAGTGATGCCGCTGACTTTGTCTTGGCGCAAGGCAACCATATCGCTGCTACCATTACGCCGCAGCATTTGATGTTTAACCGCAACCATCTATTGGTCGGTGGCATCAAACCGCACTTTTATTGCTTGCCTATCTTAAAGCGTGAAAGCCATCAAAGAGTATTGTTGGATGTTGCTACCAGTGGCAATCCGAAATTTTTCTTAGGCACTGATTCTGCTCCGCATGCCACAGATAAAAAAGAGGCTGCGTGTGGCTGTGCCGGTTGTTATAGTGCCGCTACTGCGCTACCGTTATATGCCACCGCTTTTGATAGTGTGGGCAAAATAGACAAACTTGAAGGCTTTGCCAGTCGTTTCGGTGCCCAGTTCTATGGGCTGCCTGTTAATGACAGCACAATTACCCTCATCAAAACACCTATGCAAGTACCCGCAGACTACCCATACTTTGACGGTAGCTCACTGACACCGCTTATGGCTGGTGAGACGTTGCCTTGGTCTCTTAAAGTGTAACGCTTGCTCAATGCTAACAGACCCTAGTTTATTCTAAAGTATCAGTGATACCCTTGTGGCAAGCGGTGTGGCTGATATTTTAGTTTGTTCTTGATTTCATTTTTTAATTCAATACCACTGCACGACTGATAAAAGCGATTTAACTTAATATGACCACTCAAACCGATGCGACCTTGCCTGCAGACGACCCATCAAATAACGTCGCTAATAGTCATCCAAATAGTGACTTAGCGACTGATAACACTGATAACGTTAATAACATTGATACTAGTAGCGTCGACGCTAACAACACCGACAGTAAAGTGGTGCCAGATAATGACACCCAAACACCGATGAGTCTAAGAGACCGTTTTCGTAAGTTTATGCCTGTCGTGGTCGATGTCGAAACCGCGGGTTTTAACTCGCAGACCGATGCTTTATTAGAGATAGCTTGTATTCCGATTTTGCTGAATGAGCACGGTGTATTTTATCCCGGTGACGCTTTTAATGCCCATATTGAGCCTTTTGAAGGTGCCAATTTAGAACCAAGTGCCCTCGCCTTTACGGGTATTGACCCCAATAACCCAATGCGGAAAGCCATTGCAGAAGATGAGAAAACGGCACTACGCCGCATTTTTAAGGGTTTAAAAGAAGTGCGCCGCGCTGAAGACTGCCGTCAATGCGTGTTGGTCGGTCATAACGCCCACTTTGACTTGGGGTTTTTAAATGCAGCGGTGCTACGTACTAACAGTAAAAGCCACAACCCTTTCCATAACTTTTCCGTCTTTGATACCGTAACCCTCGCCGCGCTTGCTTTCGGTCAGACAGTATTGGCACGCGCCTGTAAAGCTGCAGGTCTTGACTTCGATGGTAAAGACGCCCATTCAGCCTTATATGATACCCAAAAAACAGCCGAGCTGTTTTGTCATATCCTTAACCACTATCCTATGTTGTCTAATGCTTTACATACCGAACAAAGCAAAGTAGAGTTAACAGATAACGACGCGCAATAAAAGGTTATTTTTACAGTAATAACTGATCGTTTGCTAAAGTTGACGATAGTAATTTTGCAACACCTTGATGACTTTGACATCTTGATTTCACAATCAATAAGGATATGATTGATACCATGATAAGTAAGGTGGCTACTTGGGCCAATGTCATGTAGCGCTGTTAAAAGGAATTAATAGCTCACTTACTTGCCACTATTTTGCTCTCAAACAACACCTTTATATCCTATAGATGGTTTAAGTCGCTCACACTGCCCTGATAGCTGAGGTTATTGATATCGATAATGCCCCTGCTGTTAAGGCTTAATAAGAGGGACTTTATTATGGATCCACAGCTTAAATTATGGGGCACCATCATCGGTTATATGCTGCTCGCCTTAACCATTAGTGGCTGCACATCTTTATGGATTCGCCACCATTTAAAGAGTAATGACCTACATCCAAGTCGTGCACTCAAAAAAAGATACTTAATATTAAAAAGACGAAGAAAAAGGCTTGACAGCAAACGCAGACGCCATTAAAATACGCACCACTTCAGCATAAATGGTGAAAGCAGTTGAAGCGTTGTTACTAGTCCCCATCGTCTAGAGGCCTAGGACACCGCCCTTTCACGGCGGTAACGGGGGTTCGAATCCCCCTGGGGACGCCACTATTTGGCGTCACTGATTAGCAATTTTGCTGTAAAGCATAAGATAAGACTAATAAGCGTACCATCAAAAAGTCCGGTCACATTCTATTGTGACTGGACTTTTTTTATCTCTGTATATTCTCTCAATATCTCAGATGACTACGCTACTAGCGCTGCCAGCTTACAACCCACTCCACTCTCAAATATAGACGGGCATGGATACGGTATCACTGACTAGCCACTTATTAATTGTTTGATTATCTATTTTGAGCGCTGGTCTTCTGATAAAAAAGTGCCTTATCAAATTTTTATCGCAAAAAAGCCAGCAATCTTAGCTGGCTTTTTTTATAAGCTGTCTATCCATAATATCTTAAAAATTATGGCAAGCTAAAAAATCTTGTCTGATAACACAAACCAAAGAAGTGCCAATATAATGAGTGCACCCAATACCGTCTGAATTAAGAAAAAGGCTTGGTGCTGACCAACGACTTTACCTAGCGTTAAACCTAAGGTGCTGTATTGGATCGGCTGACTGTCGATCTCGCCTGTTCTGACCTGCTGTTCATAGTAACCTTGCAAGATATCTAAAAACTCCGTCCATTCGTCAGTGTTCCACTCATAGGGCTTGAATGGCATAAACCTTTTAAGCTTAGGCTCTTTAATCATCCAACGTTCAAGAGTGATAGAGCGCAATGACCAACCAGCGAAACGACGTTCTGCTAGCGCAGAAAAATCTAAAATGTTTAGATCTTTATGTCTATCGTCCATTACTAAGCGATTTTTGAGATTGGTTAATGCTTGTTCGCTACCTTCTACGCACTGTAAAAAATAACCATTGCCGTAGCAAAGAATACCCGTAATATTATCAGTTTTGTTACGCTTGCTGGCGACTTCTGCGATATCGTTCAGTGTACTGGCATTTGATAGACCAGTCGACGTAATGCGGCTCAAATACACAAGTTGGCAGAGGTCTGTCGTGACTGGATTTGTTGAACTATTGACTGTTGACAATCAGCTTCTCCCTATTATCAGGTAAATTTAGCTAAGACAACCATACTAACTTTTGAAAAACACATAGAGACAAGACAATTAGGATGTCAAATTGGCTTGATACATTATTGATTTTATAAGTATTTATATTAATTGTATTAAGTTGGTTACATCATAGTTTAGTTTGGTCATCAAAGCAACCTATGATTATCTTATAACACTACTTATGTATACTAAACAATCATTTAGCATTATATATATTGAGTATGTGACATATAACGATATATTTTTGCTGTCTAGTACGCTACTTTTTAAGAACAAAAATGGATATCAGCGGTGCCTAATGTATTGATATTACTTTTCACTGACCATAGCTAACGGCTTACGCGTTAAAATGAATAGGTACAGTAAAGCAATCACTCAAAAATTTTAAGTGATTGTTTAAATATCTTTAAGAAATGATTAGGACTGAGCGTTGAGAATCGCTGCTAGCAATGTAGCGTCGTCTGGATAAGTGAGTTTTATGTTTTGACGACTGCCAGTCACTAAACGTATAGGGAGATTTAGATGTTCAAACGCGCTTGCTTCATCGGTAATATCTAGCTGATGCTTAGCGACATGTGCGAGTACTTGCTGCAACTCACCTAGGCGAAATACTTGTGGGGTTTGTGCTTGCCACATATTACTGCGGTCGATAGTGCGTTTAGCATAAGAGTGTGAGCTGCTGCTATTTATCGATGTATTAACAAGCTCAGATTGAGCAGTAGAATAGACATATGACTCTTTTAGCGTATCAGCCACTGGCGTCGCTAAGATAGCACCATAAGGCTCTGACATCGCTGCCTCGATAACTTGATTAATATCATTACTGGGAACGGCAGGGCGCGCGGCATCATGAATCAGCACTAAATCTGAATCGTCAGCACCTGAATGACTGATTGCCTCTACCCCTGCCTGTACTGATTGCCAACGTTCAGTGCCGCCAATGGCATAATATATAGGAAGTGCAAAATCAAGCGTCTGCGCTGTGCTGTCATCTGCTGCGATGACCAATAAGCACTTGTCAATATAAGCACTTGACGCAAGCCGTGCCACGCTATGCTGTAGCAAAGTCTGCCCTTGCAAGATTGTATATTGCTTAGCAATAGACGCACCGAAGCGACTACCGCGACCAGCGGCGACAATCATGGCGTGTATATTAGGTGTGGTATTCATAAGGTGGTTTTGATTGATACTCATGGTTGGATTCCATGATGATAGGACGGGGAGGAAGTGAAAAAGAGGTTTAGATTTAAAAAAAAGATTTTAGGGCGTGTTGAACATTCACAAATAGGCACTGCTGATTGCTAAAATGGTTTCATACAAGGCGCAAGTCGACGATAATGTTAATACCTTAGCTAGACTTGCAACGCAGTATGGGGCGATTTTAGCATCAGCCCGTAGGGACAGGACTGTTTTTTGCCGCTTCTGTGTTAAAAATAGACGTTTAGAAAGACTAAACTTAAGATTTTTAACGTTGAATCGCCTAAAAAATAGTCTCTGTCAGTGCCATGGTCGAATGTTCAACACGCCCTAAGATCAATAATGTCTCTACTATAGGTGATAGAAGAAATTCATTTTATGAGGTTGAGAGCAATCAATAACGGCTGTGCGTTGTCGGCGCTGTTGATACTTGTACAAAAGTCTCATTTGGCTTGATTAAGCCCAAATCTAAACGCGCGTGCTCTTCTACTGCCTCAAGACCATTCTTTAGATCATAAACATCAGTACGCAATAAATTATTTGCAGCCACTTGGTTGTCGTTCAGACGCTGCTGATCTTCAATCTGAGTCTGTAGTGTATTACGCTCAAAGCGACCATTTTCACCCAGCCAATACTGATATTGCAGCCCTAACAGCACAGCGACCGCTAAAGCAAGTAAGATAAATTGGCTAAAGTATTTCATAAAGTATTAACGCCAAGTGATAAAGAGATAATAATTAAAATCGAAAAAATTAGATTAACTGATTAGGCGCTATATCATCCTGTGAATGACAATATAGCGCTTAAGTCTACACTAAAATTCTTAGCTACTCAGCTTATTAGCCACGTAGACCGATAAACTCTTCACGGCCACGGTAGCTTGCTCGTACTTGCTGCTCAATACGTAATAACTGATTGTATTTCGCAACGCGATCTGAACGGCATAGTGAGCCCGTTTTAATCTGACCAGCAGCTGTACCTACTGCCAAGTCTGCAATGGTGCTATCTTCAGTTTCACCTGAACGATGCGAGATAATCGTTGCATAGCCGTTTTTCTTCGCCAGATAAATCGCATCTAGCGTTTCTGACAAGGTGCCGATTTGGTTAAATTTGATCAAAATTGCATTGGCAATATGCTTATCAATCCCTTCTTGCAAGATAGCAGGATTGGTCACAAACAAATCATCGCCAACCAATTGGACTTTATCACCAATCTGCTCGGTCAAATACTTCCAACCATCCCAATCAGACTCATCAAGACCGTCTTCGATAGAGATAATAGGATATTGACGTGCCAAGCCTACTAGATAGTCTGAAAAGCCTTGGCTATCAAAGGATTTATTACCCTCGCCTGCCAAGATATATTGACCGTCTTTGTAGAATTCGCTGGCCGCGCAATCTAACGCCAAATGAATGTCTTCGCCTGCTTTATAGCCGACTTGCTCAATCGCTTGCATGATAACGGTGATGGCTTCTTCATTGCTACGCAAGTTTGGGGCAAAACCGCCTTCATCACCGACCGCCGTATTCAAGCCTTGTGCTTTGAGGACAGATTTTAAGCTATGGAAAATCTCTGTACCGGCACGCAGCGCTTCTGAGAAGCTAGTAAAACCAACAGGCTCAATCATAAACTCTTGGATATCAACGGTGTTATCCGCATGCTCGCCACCGTTTAAGATGTTCATCATCGGTACAGGCATCGTCAATGACGTCTGGTTACGCAAGTTGGCGATATATTGATGCAATGGCAGACTTTGTGACTTGGCAGCCGCTTTTGCCGTTGCAAGAGACACCGCCAACATCGCATTGGCACCAAGGTTGTCTTTGTTTTCTGTACCATCGAGCGCAATCATAGCGTCATCAATGGCTTGCTGCTCAGTGACGTCTTTGTCCATTAGCGCGCTGCGAATCTGGCTATTGACGTTGGCAACGGCTTTTTTGACACCCTTACCCATGTAGCGACTTTGGTCGCCATCACGCAGCTCAAGCGCTTCACGTGAGCCAGTAGAAGCGCCACTTGGAGCAGCAGCACGTCCAATCGTGCCATCAGCTAAGATGACATCGGCTTCAATCGTTGGGTTACCGCGCGAGTCTAAAATCTCACGGGCGCGAATGTCTTTAATTGCGGCGACGTTGGTGGTTTCTTCAGCGTACATAATGTCTGTTAATTCCTTTGGTCATGCCAAGTTTGTGGGATAAATAACGGCAACTAGAATACAAAAAAGATAAAGCAAAATAACGTATAGCACATACGCTCAAACCAGCTTTGCTTATCTATATGATCAGTAAGTTTTGAGCAGAATTAAAGGTATTTTTAATACTTGAACCCTCAGCTATAGTGCTTGGCATGATAGCATAAATTTTATCAAACTTCCCTTATCTTACACCAACTTGCGCGCATAAAACCAGATATAGTCAGCAATAATCAGCCGTTATCAAATCGTATTATGAGCGCTATTATTGGCAGTAAAGCAACACCTATGCTTTTGTTAAACGTTCGCTATCAGTGTGTGAGCCAGATACCGTATTACTGAGCTCAACCTTGGTTTTAAATCGTGTTAAACGTAGCGCATTCATTAATACTGAAATAGAGCTCAGCGCCATCGCCGCGGCAGCAATCATAGGATTTAAAAAACCAAAAGCAGCAAGCGGAATACCAAGGCAATTATAAATAAAGGCAAAGAATAGATTTTGTTTGATATTGCGTAGTGTTGCATTCGCAATTTTTTGCGCCGCATCGATATGCATCAGCGACTCACCCATCAAGCGTGCAGAGGCACTATGTTGGGCGACATCCGTACCTTCAAACATGGCAAAACTGGCATCAGCGGTTGCCATCGCTGGCGCATCGTTGACGCCATCGCCTGCCATCGCTACTTTGTGACCCGCTGTTTGCAATAGGGCAATTTGGCTCGCCTTGTCGCGTGGGCTCATTTTGCCATAAGCCTGCTCGATACCCAGCTGCCCTGCCACATGGTCGACGACCGACTGCTTATCACCACTCATCAAAATGACATTGATGCCAGCATCTTGCAGCGCCTTAATTGCTTGCGGCGTATCGTCTTTTAAATCGTCCGCTAGGGCAAACGCCCCCAACGCTTCATCATTAATACTAATGGCTACGGTACTGGCGATTTGCCATACCTTGGGCATCAGCTTTGGCAATGTTAAATTAGCAAACTCTGCGCTACCAACTTTTACCAGTCCCAACCCTTCGATGTTTGCCTGTATGCCTGCACCTTTGATGACGCTAATATCAGTGACAGTCATTAACGGTAAGTTGCGTTCACTAGCCGCGTTAATCAATGCCGTCGCTAAAGGATGGCTAGCGTGCACCTCAACGCTTGCAGCAATTTGTAGCACATCATCGACGGCAAGCGACTTATCCACCATCACCTGATCGACGATACTAGGCTTACCCATGGTTAATGTGCCCGTCTTATCGAGCACCACGGTATCGATATTGCCTGCCGCTTCTAGGCTTTGCGCGTCTTTGAACCAAACTCCATGACGCGCGGCGACCCCCATACCAGCCATAATAGCCGCTGGCGTGGCTAAACCTAAGGCACAAGGACAAGCAATGACCAGCACCGACACTGCATGCATCAATGCGGTATCAATCATACCCGTTAGCCACCACGTCAGCCCAAAAGTGATCAAAGCAATGGCAACAACGACTGGGACAAAAATAGCCGTTACTCTATCAGCAAGGCGCGCTAGATTGGCTTTTGAGCCTTGTGCATCGCTGAGCGCTTGTACCATATCACCCAGCTTGGTATCGCTACCTTTAGCACTGACGCGATAAAGCAAACTGCCGTTTTCGACCAGTGCTCCTGCTAATAAACCATCGCCTACTTCTTTTTTGAGCGGTACCGACTCACCCGTTAAATGACTCTCCACACACCAACCGCTACCATCGATAACGACCCCATCCGTTGCAACACGGCTGCCTTGTTTGGCACGCAAAATATCATCAATTTGCACATCTTTAAGAGCCACATTATGAAAATCACCATTTGGCTGTTGCTGTTCAACTTCATCAGGCGTTAAGGACAACAATAAATCGATACTGTTAAGGCTGTGCTTTTTAGTGCGCTCTTCTAGATATTTACCCGTTCGCACAAAAGCAATGACCATGACGCCTGCTTCAAAATACACAGCAGGGCTATTGCCAGTTCCATGACCACCAGCGTGACCACTTTGCAATAGACTGTTTAACGTGCCATCGCCATGGGTCAGCCATAGATAAGTCGAGTACGCCCATATGGTTACCGTACCAATGACGACCAGCACATCCATATTAGCAAGACCACCTTTGATGGATGCCCAAGCGCTTTTATAAAATGGCAATGCCAGCCCAAATTGGACAATGGTCGCTAGGACAAACTGAATCCAAACCGGTGGCATCCACGCCATACCAAAACCTGTCAGCATACCTGCCATACCCACTAAAAACGGCAGCAAACATAACCACAAGCCAATCAAGCGCCACGGGTACTGAGTCGCGGTATCTTTATCCGTTTGGGCAAACAAGCTATCAGCTGCCTGCAAATTGGCGACGAAACCAGTTTTATTTACCCATTCTTTGACTTGCTCAGGCGTCGTCTGGGTCGGATCATAATCGACATTCGCGGTCTCGCCAGCGAAGTTCACACTCACCTCGTATACCGACGGCTTTTTGTTTAGTACCTTCTCGATTCTTGAGGCACAGGCCTGACATGTCATGCCATCAATGGCCAGCTGCAGGTGTGCACGCTCCGGTGCAAGCGTTGTATTGGACTGAATATCAGTCTCAACTTCATAGGATTGCTCAGTGGCGGTACGGGTAGCGTCATTCATAGAGAGAACTCGTTATTGCGTTAAAGCGCATGATAGCGTTTATACATTTGGGCATTCGTTTGCGCGAAAAAAAACTCAGCGACTTGATAAAATTTTTAGGCAAAAGCGTATTTGAAGACCAGTTTTCTAAAACTACTGGGATAAATATTAAATGGTTATGATTGGCGATAATTCAAATTTTTCTATTGTTTCAACGCATCAAGACCTATTCGTACATACATAAAAAGCAGTTAGTTATTGCTGCCTCATTATTTTTTAGCCATTAAAAAAACCAGCCATCAGAGCCGGTTCTTTTATAAATAAAAAAATCTTAAGAGTTAGCGACGGTGGCATCAAAGCCTGCTTCCTCGATAGCCGATGCAATAGCTTCTGCACTGGTCTTACTATCATCGAAGCTAACTGTTGCTAGATTGTCAGTGAGATCAACAGTAATAAGATCTAAACCATCAATCTCACCAGTAGCAGCATGGACACTTGCCACACAGCCACCGCAAGTCATGCCATCAATTTTAATAATACGTGTTTGATTTGCCATGGTAGGCTCCTTATTTTTGTAAATGAATTTTTATTAATTAGGACGTGTCTTCAATTCACTCGATAGTTATCTAAATGAGCTAAAAATGGCTAAATCTTGCCAAACATCGTCAAATAGCTGATTAATATCCCGATATTATCTGCGCTGTTTTTCTTATTTAACGGCAATTTATCTCATTTTTATCACCATTTTTGAAATGAAGACACGCCCTAGTATTTTTATAAGTCAAATAAACTGCTTTTATAGTTTTTTATAACATTCACTTTAAATGCAGGATGTCACTCTAGCATAAGCCGAATTGAAGCGAACAACAAGTTTGACTGCTAATATCTTTAAGAAAGCACTTTATTAAACGACTTTTTCTTTATAAGTGCCTCACCGCTAATCATGATGATGTGGATTTTGCGGTGAATCAATCGGAAACGGCTGGGTAACATAATCGACCATGCTAATCGCGGCAGTTAACGCATGGATACTGGTATCGGTATCATCATAGCGTACGGTAGCAACGTCCTTAGCAGGATCAAGCTCAATCTCAGTGACTCCTGTAATATTCTTAAGCGCGGTCATCAAGCTATCAAGACCTTCCGCGTCATCGATATTGTCGATACTGACGTGTGCAATTTGTATGGCCATTGTCTTACCCTCTTATCGTTTATAGCATTAATGCGTATCTAATACCTCAAAGCCTTTGACCAACTCATCAATCTGCTTGAGTTGACGTAAGAACGGCTCTAACTGACTGGTTCTTAAGGCACACGGACCATCACATTTTGCGGTTTCTGGGTTCGGATGCGCTTCCAAAAATAGCCCTGCCAACCCTGTCGCCATACCTGCACGTGCAAGGGTGGTGATTTGCTCACGGCGTCCACCGGCGCTATCACTACGACCGCCCGGCTGCTGCAAACTATGGGTTACATCAAAGAATACCGGTATATCCATCTGCTTCATGGTATCGAAGCCTAGCATATCAACGACCAAATTATTATAACCAAAGGCACTACCACGCTCACAAAGGATGAGCTTATCGTTACCACCTTCAAGGCACTTGTTAACGATGTGACGCATCTCATGTGGGGCTAAAAACTGGGCTTTTTTAATATTGATAATCGCATCGGTCTTCGCCATCGCATGCACCAAATCCGTTTGACGCGACAAAAATGCTGGCAACTGGATAATATCCGCAACCTCAGCGACGGGCGCGGCTTGATACGGCTCATGCACATCAGTAATAATCGGCACTTGGAACTTTTCTTTAATTTGCCCCAGCCAATCGATACCCTTCTCTAAACCTGGGCCGCGATATGAATGCAGACTTGAACGGTTGGCTTTATCGAAACTGGCTTTAAAAACATAGCCGATACCCAAACGCTGGCAAATCTCGACATACTGCTCGGCAATCTCGAACGCCAATTCTTTTGATTCTAAAACATTCATGCCACCGAACAATACAAATGGCTGGTCGTTGCCTATATTAATCGTATTGCCACTTGGCGTCGTAAGCTTTATATGCGATTGTGCAGTTAATAAATTTTCCATAAAGTAGTGACCCTCATTATTGTTATATACTGTTGTTATGAACAGTTATTATTAATATTACTCTCCCATATTGTAACCGATAGCCCAATGAATAAAAGTATCCAAGCGTAATTACATCTCGCTGATACTGTAGATTACTTAATCAAACCACTATTGCTAGGGCGTGTCCTCATTTTAAAAATGGTGATAAAAATGAGATAAATTGCAGTCAAACAAGGAAAATAGCGCAGATAATATCGGGATATTAACCAGCTATTTAACGATGTTTGGCAAAATTTAGCCATTTTTAGCCCGTTTAGATATGATCAATTGAATTGAGGACACGCCCTAGAAAAAACTATTAAAAAATGGCTAAATAAACAGTCAAAAAAAAGACCAATCCGCAGATCAGTCTTTTCATTTATATTAAAAATTCATTTTAAAACAGTAAAGCTTTTAATATTATTTAGTGTCGCTATAGATTTTTGCGGCTTTTACAAAGCTGTTAAACAGTGGATGACCACCACGTGGCGAGCTGGTAAATTCAGGGTGGAACTGTACCGCAACGAACCAAGGATGATCAGCAATCTCAACCGACTCGACCAAATGCTGCTTGGCAGAATAACCCGATATCGTCATACCTGCTTGCTCTAATGGCTCGATATAGCGATTATTCATCTCATAGCGATGGCGATGACGCTCAGTGATATTGGTTGAACCATAGATTTGCGCAAGCTTACTACCAGCCACCAGTTCCGCTTGCTGCGCGCCTAAACGCATGGTGCCACCGAGGTCTGAATCATCGCTACGAATCTGCAATTCGCCGCGCTCATCCAACCACTCGGTAATCAAACCGATGATAGGCTCAGCGGTCTTACGATCAAACTCAGAAGAGTTGGCATTAATATTAAGTACGTTACGGGCATATTCAATCACCGCCAACTGCATACCAAGACAAATGCCTAAATACGGAACGTTGTTTTCACGAGCATAAGTGATGGCTTTTATCTTGCCCATCGTACCGCGCTCACCGAAACCGCCTGGTACTAAGATAGCATCAGCATCATTTAGCTGCACAAGTAAAGTATCGTCATCTTCTAGACGTTCAGCATCGATGTAGTCAATCTTCACGTCTACTTTATGAGTGATACCTGCGTGAAGCAATGCTTCGTTAATAGACTTATAAGCATCTGGTAGCTCAACATATTTGCCAACCATCGCAACAGTCACTGTTCCTTCTGGATTCAACTGTGCTTCAACCACTCTGTCCCAATCGCTCAAATCAGCTTCAGGCACATCAAGACCGAAACGCTCACAGATTAGATCATCAAGATCCTGCTCGTGTAATGTGCGCGGTATCTGATAGATACTTTGTGCATCTTCACACATAATGACCGCACGCTCTTCAACGTTAGTAAATAGCGCAATCTTGCGACGGTTGTCTTGTGAGATATGATGATCAGAGCGACAGATTAAGATATCAGGCTGTAGGCCAATAGAGCGCAGCTCTTTTACGGAATGCTGCGTTGGCTTGGTTTTGGTCTCACCAGCACTAGCAATATAAGGGACTAGGGTCAAATGCATTAGCATGGCTCTATTACGACCAAGCTCTACTTGCATCTGACGTACGGCTTCCATAAACGGAAGTGATTCGATATCACCAACGGTACCGCCAATTTCGATAATAGCGATATCATACCCTTCGCCACTGGCAAGGATTTTGTTTTTGATTTCATCAGTGATATGCGGAATCACCTGTACCGTACCACCCAAATATTCACCGCGGCGCTCTTTATTCAAAACGTTTTGATAGATACGACCACTGGTGAAGTTGTTGCTCTTACTCATCTTAGAGTGGCGTAAGAAGCGCTCATAATAGCCCAAGTCCAAATCGGTCTCAGCGCCATCTTCGGTGACGAACACTTCGCCATGCTGGAACGGACTCATCGTACCTGGATCGACGTTGATATACGGATCCATTTTGGTCATCGTCACGCTCACGCCACGTGCTTCAAGGACTGCGGCAAGAGAGGCTGCGGTAATACCTTTTCCTAGTGAGGACACTACCCCACCGGTCACAAATATAAACTTGGTCATAGTACTCTGTCGGTAATTGGTAAAGAAGGATTTTACTAAAAATACGCTACAAAATATAGGGCAAAAGCGCAAACTCTTTAAAACACTCAGTTTTTAACGCTTAATTGTCATAAGTGCGTAATCATCGTAAATACGTAGCTATTATAACCCACTGCGGCTTTAAAAAGGTCACAACAAAAAAACTCACCCCGAAGGATGAGTTTTTTATAATACGTTTTCTAATGTTTAGATTAGAATTTGTATTCAATACCCGTACCTACAATCAAGTCATCTTTGTTATTGTCACGGCTGATTTGCCCTGCATAAATATGACCCGTGGTCGCTTTATTGAATGCATATTCTCCACCAACTGCGATTTCATTTACATCAGCATCTTTTACGCCTTTTTCGTCAGTGGTATTAACATACTGTGCTTTAACTGCCCAAGGTGTTGCACCAACTTTATATTTACCACTAATTAGCCAAGATTTTTCATCTTCACTGGCTTTGTTAACGCGGTTGTTGTTAACGATGCTATAATTATCGTAGTATTGGCTTTGTTGGTATAGAGCACCTAAAGTTAAGCCCGAAACCATATTCATTTTGCCCATATCTAAACCAGCAACCAAACGCCACGTATTATCAATCACGCCAGTATTTACATTGTTAGCACCCATGTCTTTGTCATAAGCACCGGCTAGATAAACACCATTTTTGTCATAGGCTAATAAAGCAGAATAACCGTTATCTTTTACTTTTCTATCACGATAGACTGCAGGCTTCGCACCAGATGCTGCGGAAACGAGAATATCACCGTCGGCATCAGTTTCTGATAATGCGGTAGCTGCCATAAAACTCACTGGCATACCGACAATAACAGGTGATTGATAGGCCACCATATTGTTAGCACGGTATTCACCTGAAACACCCGCATTTTTAATATCAAATAAGCTATCATTAAACACGTCAACTTTGTTTTGTGCAAGTTTCAATGGGGTATCATGGCGTCCCGCTAGTACAGTACCTAAAGTGTTGTGGGCTAAGCCTACATAAGTATTACGTGATCTAAACTGTTGGCTATCGTCATCAACATCAATACCATATTCCAATTGATAGACTAATTTAGTGGTATCAGTAAGATCATCTTCACCTTTAAAACCGATACGTGATTGATTAGAGTTAAGTTTAAATGTATCTTCATCTGTCTTGTTAGCTGCATCGTAGTCTGTACTAACATAATCTAAGGTTAAAAATGCTTTACCATATACAGTTGGCGCAGCATGGGCAGCAGAAACTGAAAGTGCAGCGACGGCTGTGGCTAAAAGTAATTTTTTCAAAGGATATCTCCACTTTACGATTTGAGTGATAAATGGTCTAAGATCATTAGATATATAATGGCAAGGTCCTATACCTTCGAAACCATATATATAGCGAGCCATAAGAACTGCTTAGACATAACTTTACCAAGCAAATATTACAGTAAGATGAAAAAACCAAAGTTTACACAAATGTTATTATTAATTTTACGGATTCTGTTATTTAAGACACGCTGTTGTTCAAGACACAGTATTGATTACAAAACAAAAAAACCCACCCCGAAGGATGAGTTTTTTATAATACGTTTCTAATGTTTAGATTAGAATAAGTATTCTAGACCGCCACCGATAGCGAGTACATCAATATCACCACGTAAGTCGATTTCATTAACATTGCCGTCTTCGTCTCTCGAACCAAAACGACCATTGTTTAATTCCGCTGAATTTAGACCAGCATAGGCATGAGCGATCATATTATTTTTAAACGCATATTTGCCACCTACAACGACTTGATTTGAGTCATTATTCTCAAGACCACTGATATTGTCGGTTTTGTCATACTGAATATAAACAGAGGCTGGACGGGCAAAATTCGAAAGACCCATTTCAGCACTCACCACTAAACCGTCCTCTGTTGCAGTAGTAGTACCGGCATAGTCAGCTTCTTGATATAGAACGCCTAACTTTACAGGAGCTGCGATATATTTACCTAAATCGACGCTAGCACTGCCACGGATAATATCACCACTAACACTCATGTCTTGCTCATAAGCAATACCAGCGGTAATGCCTGTACCTGGATCAAACATCAATGAGGCACCATAGCCTGCGTCACGATCACTCTCAGATATAAAGTCTTCATCAGCACCATACATCAGCGCAAGCGCTAATGGTAGGTCATTGTATTTAGGCGCTTTCCAAACGATTGAATTATTGATACGGTTACCAACGGTCGGGGTCAAAATATTAGCAAAGCTGTCGTTGTTGTTCAGAGTACTAGAGCCAAGATTATCCCAATAACCTTCATTAACTGATACGTTATTGATATAGTCAATGACTGTGTAGTTACGACCAAAGCGGAATTCACCGAAGTCTTTATTTTTTAAACCTAAATAAGTATCACGACTTTTGAAGCCAATGTTATCGCTACCACTATCATCAACTTGAACGCCGTACTCTAATTGGTAAATTACGTCAGTGTTGGCCGTTATCGCTTCAGAGCCTCTGAAGCCTAAACGTGAAAGCTTAGAATTAACTTGTAATGAACCGTTGTCTTCATTAATTCTGTTATTATTATCCATATTCTGACCATCAATTTCAGCATTAACGTAATCAGTAGTAACGAATACTTTACCATAAACGGTAGGTGCTGCCTGTGCTGCAGATACAGATAGGGCGGCGATTGCTGTCGCTAAAAGTAGTTTTTTCATGGGGGTATCTCCACTTTACAATTGTAGTAATGAGCAAGCTGTGATTAGCTGGCGCCCATAATGGTATCGTCACAAATCCTCAAAGATATAATGTGTAACTAGCTACCGAGATTAGTCAGAAACAAGTGTGGCGAAGTTCTATTACAGTAAGATAAAAAACCATGACTCACATGACTGGGATTAAACAACGTAACTGCCATGTAAACTTAAGTCTTATGCGTCCTACTGCGTAACATCCGTTACCAAACTCATACTTAGAGTATAAGCATAACAACTTTGACATAATTTGCAACATATTTTTAAGTCTTTGATGACGAAAAATCCTTAAACCCATATTTAATCTAAGGTTTAACGATTATTTAGATAAAAACAAAAAAATACCCCTACTCGCCATTGGCAAATAGGGGTAACTTTTATAAATAAATAAAAGAAATACATTGCTTTAAATATGCTTGAGTAATACTAAGTATTGAAGGACTACTCAACCATGGGTAAGTAGCCCCAAAATAACGTTTAAAAATAACGAACTAGCAATGCGTATTGGCTTTTAAGTCTAAACGCGCTTGATGCAATAATGGCTCAGTGTAACCACTTGGCTGCTCACGACCTTTAAAGACCAAATCGCAAGCAGCTTTAAAGGCGTAAGAATTATCAAAGTTATTGGCCATTGGCTGATAGCCATTATCGCCCGCATTTTGCTCATCGACGACTTTTGCCATGCGCTTCATGGTATCCATGACTTGTTCTTCGCTTACCACGCCGTGATGCAACCAGTTAGCGATATGCTGACTTGAGATACGCAAGGTTGCACGGTCTTCCATTAGACCTACATCATTGATATCTGGTACTTTAGAACAGCCAACGCCTTGGTTTACCCAGCGTACGACATAACCTAGGATACCTTGAGCGTTATTATCAAGTTCTTGCTGCTTTTCTTCTTCTGTCCAGTTGGTATCTTTGGCCAATGGAATGGTCAAGATATCATCTAAGCTGGCACGCTCACGGGATTTTAGGCTATCTTGTACATCGGCAACATTGACCTCATGGTAATGCATGCTGTGCAAAGTAGCGCCCGTTGGGGATGGAACCCAGGCAGTACTCGCACCAGACTTAGGATGGGCTGCTTTAGTATCCATCATCTCTTTCATCTCATCAGGCTTCGCCCACATACCTTTACCAATCTGAGCCACACCCTGTAGGCCAGTCTCCAGACCGATATCAACGTTCCACTGCTCGTAGGCTGGCTGCCATGCTTGTGACTTCATATCACCTTTAGGGACAAAAGGCCCAGCGTTCATACTGGTATGCATCTCATCACCCGTGCGATCTAAGAAGCCGGTATTGATAAAGATGACGCGCTCTTTTGCTTGGCGAATGGCTTCTTTTAAGTTGACCGTCATGCGGCGTTCTTCGTCCATGATGCCGATTTTTAGAGTATTGCGCTCTAGACCCAATAGATCTTCTGAAGCGTTGAACAAATCATTGGCCATTTTGACCTCTTCAGGGCCATGCATTTTTGGCTTAACGATATACATCGAACCTTTGCGTGAGTTCGATAGCGCAGTTTTACCTTTCAAATCATTTAAAGACAATAGCGGCGTGATTAAGCCATCCATCAGACCTTCAAAGATTTGCTCTTGCCCATTACCCAAGTCGACCAAGATGGCTGGGTTTTGCATCAAGTGACCAACGTTACGAATCAATAGTAGTGAACGGCCTGGCAGGATAAGCGTGCTGCCATCTGGTCTGATATATTCACGGTCTGGGTTTTGTTTACGCGTACGGGTCTTGCCACCTTTTTCAAAGGTTTCTTGCAAGTCACCATTCATTAGACCAAGCCAGTTACGATACACTTCTACTTTTTCTTCTGCATCGACAGCAGCGATTGAATCTTCGCAATCTTGAATTGCCGTAATCGCTGATTCTAATAGTACATCTTTAATACTTGCTGGATCATCTTTGCCCACTGGATGATTGCCATCGATTTGAATCTCAGCATGCAGGCCGTTATTCTTGAGCAAAATACCAGTAGGCTGCTCTGCTTCACCAACGAAACCAACAAATTTCGCGGCGTCTTTTAGCTCAGTGCTATTATCACCTTGAACAATTTCAAGTTTGCCATCGACCACTTTAAAGCCGGTCACATCGTTATATGACCCTGATGCTAAGGCAAAATGTTCGTTTAGAAATGCTTTGGCATAAGCAACAACAGCAGCACCGCGCGTTGGGTTATAACCACCTGTTGCTTGTTGGCCATTTTCGTCACTGATGACGTCAGTACCATATAATGCATCATATAAACTGCCCCAACGCGCGTTGGTGGCGTTCAATGCGTAGCGAGCATTACGGACTGGTACGACCAGCTGTGGACCTGCAATATGGGCAATCTCGTCATCGACGTTTTGAGTACTGACTTTGAAATCATCACCTTCTGGTAACAGATAGCCAATTTCTTGCAAGAATGTTTTATACGCGGGGTAATCAATTTCGCCATCTTTGGCAGGGTTGTCCAGATGCCATTGGTCAATCTGCGCTTGAATCTTGTCACGAGTTTCTAGCAGCGCTTTGTTACGCGGGGTAAACTCTTTGATGACCTTTTCAAAACCTGACCAATAGCTGTCTGAATCAACACCGACTTTCGGCAGCACTTCGTTTTCAATAAAGTCATACAATTGCTGGTCGATGGCAAGAATGCCTTTTTGAATACGATTGGCGTTAGAAGACTGGCTCATATTGTTATCCTTATCTGTTCGTGAGGTGTGTTAATGCTAAGTTGCTACAATAACGGTGTGAAAATATGTGCTCTTGGAGCATTTATCCCTAGTTTGCTTTGCGGTGAATAAATAGCAAACATGACAATGCGAACTGTTGGTGGTGATTGAGCATCTATTAATGTAATAACTGTTTAAGACTGAATTTGTCTGATGCAGCGTCTGTGATTTTGGGATTGTCTGTAAGCAGAGCTGTCTATAATTCTTAGGTTTTAATACAGGATTGGCACTTGATATAATGCCTATCGCCCGCTACTAAGTAATGATCAATAGTAAGACAAAATGCCTGAAAAGCAAAATCTCATCCTACTATCAAATAATAAAATAAACAAGGAAACGTCATTCACCAAGTAAATACTTAGGCTGTATAATAATGATACTCTATAAGCCACCTACTCTAGAGGCTTTAATCAATACTTTAGAGTTAGACCATTATACGTTCAGTATAAACTGTAAGTAATCATTACAGCATTCATTTATGCTTAACGGTTATCTATTTAACTTTTAATATTTGATTAAGAGATGTTGAACCTTCGACTATGGCAAAGACTATGAATAATGAAAATATGAAAATCAATAACAGTAATGACAAGGCTGTGAGCGACAGCCATACAGAAGAATACAAGATAGAAAAAGACGGTCTAACAGAGGAAAGTATGGAACCAGACAGTATCGATATCGCACAGCTGCGCACCCCTATTAAGGTCGACTTATCTGCTGTCTATGATTTTTTGGGAGCGCGAACCACACAGGCTTGGGTGGAGGCTGCCAGCGCTGATGTGCCTTTAATCATCCAAGATCATGCCAATTGCGAAAAGAAAGCAGCCGGTACAGCGATGAATCTACTATTCCGCTATGAGTTTTCTTACGACTTACAGCGAAAATTGGCGCAGTTAATACGTGAGGAGATGCTGCACTATGAGCAAGTCCTAGGCATTATGAATGAGCGCGAGCAAGAGTGGGGATATCTGAGTGCGGGGCGTTATGCCAAAGGGTTGCTCAAGCATAAACGTACGCATGAGCCAGCAGCAATGGTTGATGTATTAATCATCGGGGCGTTTATCGAAGCGCGCTCTTGTGAGCGCTTTGCCGCGCTTGCTGAAGTCATCGATGATGAACGCTTAGCCAAGTACTACCGTTATCTATTAAAATCAGAGAGTCGCCATTTTGAGGATTATTTGGCACTGGCACAATCGCTATCTGACGACAATATCGATGAGCGTGTCGCATTCTTTAAAGAAGTAGAAGCAGAGTTGATATCCAGTCCTGACACTGAATTACGCTTTCACAGTGGTACACCTGCTGAGCGCTTCAGCTGATAGCTTCTGTCAAATAAGCGCTATGCAAAGATACTCATATCGTATCCATAAAAAAGCCAACACTAGCGTCTTAAACCATGCCTAGCGTTAGCTTTTTTATTTGTCTGTACAGAATATGATGCTCAGTTATGACTGTTTCTTATCTTCCATAAGTGGACTGTCATACTGCTTGGTATTTTTTGCGACATTATGCGGATCATGATCATCAGTCGCTTGCTCTGCAGCGGCTGGATTTGCCTTTTGTAATGCATCATCAGGGACGATACCATTATTATCATCTGCATCTTTGAGCTGATGGTTATCATGGTTAACTGTATCATTAGACTTATTCATAACCGATCCTTATTATAATAACTTTCTTCCACATCGAGCATTCGATAACTTGACTATACTCATATTAATAATGCTCAGATTAGCAATATTCAGAAATATCTTGCTAAGAAATCAGTCTTTTTCATCCGGATTTAAGACACGAGTTTGAGCGTTATCAACGTTGGCATATCGATTCATATCCGTAATACCTTCACTTTTTGGCGCTTCACTGCCCACGGTATCTTCGTTAATATTGTCATCAAACGGACTGCTGCCCTGTTGATCACGGCGATCTGGCTGGCGTGCAGGATTGTCATCGTCATTCACGTGCTCTGAGTCCACTACCTCTTCTTCGAAAGTGTCAGTACCTTTATTATGATTGGTATGGTTTTCAATATCAGTGTGCTGATTGGCTAAATTTTTACTCACTTCTTGAGGATTAGCACCGTCAATAGGGGTTCTGCTTAACGCGGGATCTTGAGGTTCCATGGTTATGTCCTTAATTGTTGTTTTAATTGGCTAACCAGTATCTATTGTCAGCACTTTATTTTTGATGATATACCCAGACTACATAAGTAGGTACACAATTATTAAATATTATTATTTTTACTCAAATCATGAGCATTGAGATCTGCCACGTTTTTCCCACCTGCTGGTAAGTTCTCTTCTTTACGTGGGTCGGAATATATCTCGTCTGTTTCCTGTGAGTCCTGCTCTGGTCCATCGATATCAGGTTCGTGTTTACGGCCTTCATAGCTGTCTGGCGCATTGTCCGGGTGTAAGGCTGCTGGATCACGAACAGCTACCGCTTCTTCATGATTTGGCTTGGTATTATCTGGCATAGCGTGTCCCTCGCGTTTATGATGTTAATTGTTCATTTGACCTGATCGTTGATATTGTTGTTGCTATTGATATCTTTGCTATCAATATCGCTCAAACGGCTCCTTACTTATCTGTCCGTAACTCTTCATCAATAAAAGAGGTTTGCTCTTCTTCACTCAGTTTTTCGGGAGTATCAACATTTTTGTCATCGTTTAGATTTTTTTCGATTTGTTGATTATCGGCCTGCTCTGCTGCTTTTTTGATGTCTGAAGTATCGTTGTTAGTATTACTCATGGTGCAATTCCTATTATTATTGTTTAGTGAACCAATAGTCCTCTATGACACAGATTTATAAACTTGGATACTATCCTAGAAGAGTAAATCGACTGGTTTAATTTTCAATTGAACTTATTTTTGCCATAGCATAGGACTGACATTAATTATAAGTAAGTCAAGCAATAGCACACCAGTGTACTGCCGTATCAATATGTGAATAAATGTGAGGTTACCAGACAGTTTGTAACTTATTTTCGCCACAAAAAAACCAAGCATCGGTGATTACCAACGCTTGGTTCAGTGGATAGTTAAGATTGTCGTAAAGCAAACCCCATCGCTGAAAGGCCATCAATATGGTTACATTGAATAACCAACCACGAACTACAGCATCCAAGCCGTTTATGATTAAAGGTCTTGCCTATACTGGCTCGCCAACGTGATTGATTACCCGTAATAAATGGTCTTGAGCAATATGCGGCGCTTCGTCAGCAGCTGGTTGGATTTGCTGCCAAATACCATCGCCATTAAGCGCCCAAGCTTGGACATTGTCTTGCAGATAGTTAAGTAGCCCATCTTGATATATCTGTTTAAACAGTTTTTTATCTTCGATCGGAAAGGCGACTTCGACGCGATGGAAGAGGTTACGATCCATCCAGTCAGCACTGCCGCAATACAAGCGCTCATCACCATCATTATAAAAGTAATAAATGCGTGTGTGCTCTAAAAAGCGCCCAATAACCGAGCGTACAGTGATGTTTTCAGACAAGCCTTTGACTTGGGGGCGCAGACAACACATGGAGCGCAAAATTAATTCTATTTTGACACCTGCCTGCGAGGCATCGTATAGCTTATCGATCAGGCGACGTTCCGTCAACGCATTAACTTTGATAATAATATGCGCGCGCTTGCCAGCCTTGGCATGGGCAATTTCATCATCGATAAAGCTCATTAACTTTTCGTGCAAGGTAAATGGCGCGTGCAACAGTTTTTTTAGATTGGCAGGCTTGCCCATACCCGTCAGTTCTTGGAAAATTTTGTGCACGTCTTCTGAGATGTCAGGGTCAGCGCTGAACAAGCCGTAGTCGGTATAGACTTTGGCATTGGCCGCATGATAGTTGCCGGTGCCTAAATGCACATAACGGCGAATGCGATCGTCTTCGCGGCGCACGATAAGCATCAGCTTGGCATGGGTCTTGTAGCCGACAATCCCATAGACCACTACTGCCCCAGCCTCTTGTAAAAAATTGGCGACGGCGATATTGGACGCTTCATCAAAACGGGCGCGTAGTTCGATGACAGCCGTGACTTCTTTGCCATTACGAGCCGCAGCAGCCAGTGCCTTGACGATCTCTGAATTGGTGCCTGAGCGGTACAATGTCTGCTTAATCGCCAATACTTTGGGATCGCTCGCCGCTTCCCAAAGCAGATTGATAATCGGTGAAAACGCATGAAAAGGATGATGCACCAAGACATCACCTTTGCGCATGGCAGAAAATATACTGGTACTCTTATCAAGCTTGTCCAGCTCGCGGCGAAAGGGTTTTGGCACGATATGGGTAAAAGGCTGATAACGCAGCTTGGGTATGTTAAAGTCGAACAGCAAGCGCGTCAGGTTCACAGGGCCATTGACGCGGTACAGCTGATTGTCATGTAGCTCAAACTCATTAAGCAGGTAATCACTAATCGGTGTTGGGCAATCAGTCGTTACCTCGAGCCGCACTTTGTCACCAAAGCGGCGATTTTCAAGCTCGCCTTCTAGCGCCTTGGCAATATCATCGACATCATCGGCCAAGTCCAAGTCTGCGTTGCGCGTGAGTCGGAACTGATGGCAACCCGTGACATTCATACCGGGGAACAGCTCGCCGATATGCTCATGAATGACAGCCGATAGCATGACATGGTGCTCTTTGCCACCGGTCAGCTCGTCTGGCAGACGAATCACGCGCGGCAGACTGCGCGGCGCTGGGACAATCGCCAGATTAATATCGCGACCAAAGGCATCTTTGCCTTCTAAAGTGGCGATAAAATTGAGGCTCTTATTAACCAATCTTGGAAACGGATGCGCCGGATCGATACTTATAGGGGTCAGCACTGGTGAGACTTGCTCAGTAAAATAGCGTTTCATCCATGCCGATTGCTCAGCATTCAGCTCGTCACGTTTTAGATAACGAATGTCTTCCTTGGCAAGCGCTGGCAAGATGTCTTCGTTCAAAATACGATATTGCTTATCAATCGCCTCATGGGTGACGGCGGATAACTCTGCCAACACTTCACTTGGGCGCATGCCATGCGGACTACTGACCACATCACCGAGGTTTAACTTTTGCATAATGCCAGCGACACGAATCTCAAAGAACTCGTCTATATTTGATGAAAAAATAATCAAGAAAAATAGGCGCTCAAGTAACGGATGACGAGAACTGGCGGCTTGTGCTAAGACCCGCAAATGAAACTGTAATAAGGACAGGTCACGATTGATATAACTGCTGGGTGAATAGCTACCATCTTCAGAGCGCTGCCATGCAATATCGGTCAGCTGCTGGCTCAGTTGCTGTATATTCAGCTCGTTAACAGTGGCATTATCGTTAGTCATGACACTTTTATTCTGATTATTAATATCCACCATACTGCCATCCCCTGTCATTATCGATATATCATCACTGATGTAATTTATTTTTACTGCCATTACCTATCTTTTTTTATGGCTAACTTCACTGTATCCGTAACTTTATTTAATCACTTATTTTAAACAAATTTATTTTGATACCTAGGGTCTGTTGAACATTCAAATGTGGCACTGGCAGTGGCTATTTTTTAGACAATACGCAGTGAAATGTTTGACGCCTAGTCGTTCTAGGTTAGACAATTTCGCCATGTATTGGCAAAAAACAGTCCTGCCCTGAAAGGCTGATACTAAAATCACCTCAAACGTTGTTGTAAACCTAGCTAAGGTCTCGACATTATCGTCGGTTTACGCCTGATTTGATAAAAGGTTTGGGACTATTTTAGCAATCAGCAGTCCTGATATTTGAATGTTCAACAGACCCTATATATAGTGGCGTTCATAATATAGTGACGTTCTATCATTGCAACCATATGACTATCAATCATGTCATGAGTTTATCGTACTACTTACCCTGCTATTTATCATTCAAAAAACTACTGTTAGTAAATACTCATTAAGCCGCTTGTGGCAAGACCGCATTCTTCATACGTTTTTTAATAATACGCTGTTTATTACGTAGGCGTCTATCACTGCGATTGTCTTCATAGTATTTAGGATTGGTCAGCATACTAATGAGTAGCGCGGATTCATCACGATTGAGATTGGCAGCAGATTTATCAAAATAATGGTGCGCCGCCGCATCGATACCATAGATGCCATTGCCAAACTCGGCGACATTTAGATAGGCGGTCAAGATACGCTGCTTGTCCCAAAATGTTTCGATCATCACGGTGATTACCGCTTCCTCGCCTTTACGAATATACGAGCGATGCGACGTCAAAAATAGATTTTTGGCCAGCTGCTGAGTAATGGTCGAGCCGCCAGCCGAGGTGGTGCCAGACTCCTCATTTTTTTTCATCGCCAGCTCGATGCCCTTTATGTCAAAGCCATTGTGTTGGCTAAACGTCGAGTCTTCGCTCACTATTGCCGCTTGCTTGGCTGATTTGGCGATGGCATCGTACTCAGCCCACGTCTGCGTGACCGTACCGCCGCTCAAGCGATGGGTAAGCATAAACATGCTGTTGTTAATTGGCTGCGTTTTCCAAATTAATAGCAGTCCTGCCACCAGCATATGAAATGCCACGACCAATAACATGAATGCCAATAACACTCGTTTCATAAATTTGCCAAAACTTGCCATGCGTGCGCTACCTGAGTGGATAAAAAGATAATAAGATAAAATTGAGAATCATAAACTGCAGCTCATCTTACCTAATCTCACAATCGCTGTCATTATTTACCCCATTTCTTTATCATGTCATAACGGCTAAGCCACATTGGTATGTCGGCTTAAAAACAGCACACAAGTATTTTGCGACAAGGCTTAACATAAGAGTAGAAACATGCATAATGATAATAATATAACCCTATTACGGAACCGCGTTATGGCAGCGTGCCCTGAGCTTAATGACTCTAAAAACCTCGATGAATGGTGGTTGCTTGGTACTTCTGGCTGTCATCTATGTGATGTCGCTGAGCAACTATTAACACAGTTTCGGGCGGTACAGCCACTTACCTACCAATATGTCGATATCGCTGACTTCGATGAGTCATTGATGATGGAATTTGCTACCAGCATTCCGGTGCTCCTGACAAAGACGCAGCTTCTAAATTATCCATTTTCAGTCATGGATTTACAGCAGTTATGGAATAGATAAGCGAGAGGGATAATGAAAAACTTGAGCCCAACTTTAAAAAAAGTCACCGAAATTGAAGATCTGCGCCGAGTCGCCGCGCGCAAAGTACCGCGCATGTTTTATGATTATGTCGATTCAGGCTCATGGACTGAGACCACTTATCGCAGCAACGAGACTGACTTCGATCGTATCAAATTGCGCCAGCGCGTCTTGGTCGATATGGACAACCGCAGTCTAGCGACAACGATGATTGGCGAATCAGCCAAGATGCCTGTCGCCATTGCGCCAACGGGATTCACAGGCATGATGTGGGCAGATGGTGAAATTCATGCCGCGCGGGCAGCTGAAAAGTTCGGTGTGCCCTTTTCATTATCGACCATGAGTATCTGCTCTATCGAAGACGTCGCTGAAAATACCAGTGCGCCGTTTTGGTTTCAGCTTTATGTCATGCGTGATCAGGACTTTATGGCAAATTTGATTCGCCGTGCCAAAGCAGCAAACTGTTCTGCGTTGATTTTGACTGCGGACTTACAGGTACTGGGACAACGTCATAAAGACATCAAAAACGGTCTATCCGCACCGCCGAAACCCACATTGGCTAATATTTTAAATTTAATGACCAAGCCAGAATGGTGTCTTAATATGCTCGGCACCAAGCGCCGCACCTTTGGCAACATCGTCGGTCACGCCAAAAATGTTGAAGATATCTCATCGCTGTCAGCGTGGACTGCAGAACAGTTTGACCCTCGCCTAAGTTGGGATGATGTGGCACGTATCAAAGACGCATGGGGCGGCAAGCTCATTATCAAAGGTATTATGGAGCCGGAAGATGCTATTTTAGCCGCGCGTAGCGGTGCGGACGCGCTAGTGGTCTCCAACCATGGCGGCCGTCAATTGGATGGAGCGCTGTCTTCTATCTCTGCGCTTTCTGACATTGTGCAGGCGGTCCATGCCGAAAACAGTGATATCGAGGTGTGGCTCGACAGCGGTATTCGCTCCGGTCAAGACGTGCTCAAAGCAATCGCGCTTGGCGCGAAAGGCACCATGATTGGACGAGCATTCTTGTATGGGCTTGGTGCTTATGGTGAGGATGGGGTACGCCGCGCGCTTGAGCTTATCTATAACGAGTGCGATATTAGCATGGCGTTTTGTGGTCATACCGATATCAATCAAGTCACAGATAATATATTGGTCAAAGGAACGTATGAGCAGCTAAAATTGGCACCGCCTTATATCACTGATAATGCCACCCCTAGACGCTGATTGCTTTTTGCTTTTTTGCCGATGGCTTTTTAGGAGTGGCTTTTTAGGAGTGGCTTTCTTTATAGTGGCCTTACCCTTTATAATCGCCTTAATCTTTTTAATTGATACTCGGCTTTTATGACCATCCAACAGCTTTTAAAAACGGCACCCGTGACCACCCTGCTATTAGTCAGCTTTATCGGACTTTTTATCATGCAGGTGCTGACAGGTGTCGATGCCAATAACCCCTCAACTGAAGCGCTGCTAAAATGGGGTGCCAATGCGCTGCCTTTTACCATGGGCGATGATCCATGGCGCTTGGTCAGCAGCGCGTTTTTGCATATTGGCTTGATGCATTTATTGTTTAATGGTTTTGCCATGTATTTTTTTGGGCAAATCGCCGAGCCGATGTTTGGCTCCGCTAAATTTTTGGCATTGTTTTTACTCGCGGCCATCGGTGGCAACTTACTGAATAGTTATGTGACGTGGCAGAGTATCTTGGATGGCACGGGGCAACCGGGGCTGTCGGCCGGTGCCTCTGGTGGTATCATGGGCATCGGTGCCGCTCTTTTGATAGCTGCGCTGTTTAAAATATCGGTCAATGGCTTAGTGCTCAATTTAAAAAGTCTGATATTGATTATGGGCATCAATTTAGTATACGGCTTTGCGGTGCCTGGCATTGACAATGCAGGACATATTGGCGGCGCGGTGACAGGATTGATCATTGCACTCGCCATCGGTATCGTTCATCGCCAACGTACGGCAGCCCTCATGCAGACGGTCGCTCTCAAACAGAGTCGTTATCAAGATAATATTCAAAACAACATTCAAAGCACCGCTCAAAATAACGAGCAAAGCAACATCCAAAACAATGAGCAAACCAGCTATATCGAGCAGCCAACGATGAGCAATATTAATTTGGATAATAATGCTCATTTTGATGACACTCGTGTAAACTTACCTATAAATATGAACGATAATCGTGCCGACATCATCGAGCAAAAGACAGCGGCCAAACCTGCCCTTATGTGGCAGCTGCTACCATGGCTGGTAATGTTGTTCATCAGCATTGGCTTTGTTTGGTGGTGGCAGGATATTCATCAGCAAATACTACAAGTGCTAAACGCTGTTGAATAAACGCTGACCCTTATCTTTGATCATTAACCTGCACATAGAAACAAACAGCTGATTTTAGCTTTCCTTATTCTTCTATGGTTACCCAGCTATTTTTACCTACTGACGAGACTTAATTATGTTTACACTTTCAGCGCTATCCGCTACCTCTACGCGCGTCTTGCTTAGCACTTTGACCGCCACTGCACTATTCAGTGTCGCTAGCATATCCAATGCCGCTTTTTTTAATAAAAACTTGCCGGCTGATCCAGATGCTGAGCTCAGCGTTGGCGTTAACGTCATGGCAGTCAACTCAGCCTATGACTTGGAAGACAGCACCGATATACGCGTATTGCCGGGTGTGTTTTATGATAACAATAAATTCTATGCACGCGGGGCGCAAGCGGGCGCTTATATCATTAATGATGGTACCAACCAGCTGTCTGCTTATGCGCAATTCGATGGTAATGAGTTCGATCCTGATGATGCCAGAGGCGCGCTTGCTGGTCTGGACGAGCGTAAATCCTCAGCTGCTGCTGGTCTGACTTATCAGCGCAATACTCCTGTCGGCGGCTTTCGTGCGCAAGTAGCGACCGATATTTTGGATCGTAGTGGCGGCAATACGGGGCGCTTGACTTATCTGGCCCGAATCACCAAAGACAAGCTGACGGTCTATCCAAGCATTGGCTTTGAATTTCATAATGCAGATTATAACGAATACTACTATGGCGTGAGCGAAAAAGAATCTGCTGAAACGGGCGTTGCAGCTTATAAATCTAATTCGAGCTTGAACCCGTACATCAATGTCAGTGCCAACTATGATTTCAATGAGCGCTGGGCAGGATTTGCCAACCAAAGCTTGAGCTATCTACCAAATGAGCAACACGATAGCCCTATGGTTGACTCGCGTACTGAAGCCACGACAACGCTTGGTCTACTTTATAAGTTTTAAGATTTGAAATTTAAGGTTTAATAAGTTTAAGAAGTTTGATAAAAAAGCTGAGCATTTTGCTTGGCTTTTTTATTGCGTTAATTCGTTGATATGAGACACTAGCCTATATAGTTCGTACAAAATAAAAGTGTCATTTACTTTATCTGGATGCGAGGTTGATAGAAATTTTCTTGCTTGCTGTGCCTACGCAGACAGAGGCTGCGAAAGTTTCTATCAACCTCGCCATAACATTCTTAGAGTAAATTAACTATAAGATAAATTCCAGATTTGATTTTATATACAGGATTGCACCATTATGTTCCACGCTACCCTTTGGATGATTGGAGCACTCACTTCATTTTGTTTAATGGCCATTGGTGCTCGTGAGCTAAACGGTGAGATTGGTGTTTTTCAGATCTTATTCTTTCGAAGTATCGTCGGACTATTGGTATTATTGCCCATACTATCGTTATCAAGCTTTGCATCAAACGCTTCATCGAAAAAAGGTCGTTTTTCATTCCCCAAGCGTATTAAATTACACGTAGTCAGAAATCTATTTCATTTCGCGGGGCAATATGGCTGGTTCTTGGGCATAGGACTCCTGCCCTTGGCGACCGTTTTCGCTATCGAATTTACTGTCCCTTTTTGGACAATAATCATCTCGTATCTCTTCCTAAAAGAATCTATAACTGTAAAAAAGGTTATTGCCGTATTTTTAGGAATTCTTGGGGTAATCGTCATCGTACAACCCAGCTTAGATGTCGCTCACTATGCGTCACTTATCGTGTTGGGCGCTGCCATTTGTTATGCCTTTTCCCATGTGGCCACAAAATCACTCTCTAATACTGAAAGCCCAATCACCATTATTTTTATGATGTGTTTGATACAAGCACCTCTGGGGTTACTCTTATTTATAGAAGGGTGGACAGCGCCAGTAGGTATTCAGTGGCTATGGCTTGTCATCATAGGCATAACGGCACTATCGGCGCATTATTGTATGACCAAAGCCATGCAACATGCAGAGGTCACATTCGTGGTCACTATGGATATGTTCAGATTACCGCTCATCTCAATCATCGGTGTGCTTTTGTATTCTGAAAGCTTTAGTGCAGCTTTAATCATTGGTATGCTGCTGATAGTAACGGGTAACTCGTTAAATATATATTCTAGGAAAAAAGATAAAGGTAGTATTGCTCGATAGCGCAGTTAAGCATATTCAATAGGTTCAATATCATCTAAAAAATGTAAATCATCAGTCTCAACCAAACGCAGCTCATAAGTAGACTGCAGATTTAACCAAAACTGAGCGCTACCACCAAAATACTTGGCTAAACGCAGGGCAGTGTCTGCTGTAATGCCACGCCTCTCACGTATGATTTCATTAATACGTGCAGGTGTGACACCAAGCTTCAGCGCCAATGCATTGGCACTCATACCCAGCGGCTCAAGAAAATCCTCTCGTAATACTTCGCCCGGGTGAATGGGACGCATACCGTTTTTAGTCATAGTGTTTCTCTCTTCTATATTCTATATTCTATATTCTATATTCTATATTCTATATCTTTGATAACATCTCTTATAAAATTAATGATAGTCCACAATTTCTACATCTATAGCGCCTTGATCTGTCCAAGTGAAACAAAGTCGCCATTGCACATTGATGCGAATACTGTGCTGACCTTCTCTATCACCACGTAAAGCTTCTAATCGGTTGCCAGGTGGAGCTTTCAAGTCTTCTAGCATAGTTGCATTATCTAGTAGTAGTAATTTACGTTCTGCAACATTTTTAATGGCTGACCAGCGCTTTGTTTTTCCAGCAGAAAAAAGAGTTTGAGTATCACTACATTTGAAATTAACAATCATACAAGTCTCGATACCCTTTATTTATGCTTTTAAAATAAGTTGTAGTGCTACTACTTATAGTATATCGATAATCGATAAACATCAATAATGATATGTAAACACACAGAGTATCGCTTTTCGCACCAATTAGGTGTTTTTCATTGAAGCAAGATTTAGCCCTAATTGTAGCGAAAAGCGGGATTAGCTCCCACACTAAACCTAAATACAAAAAAAAGACCTTGCCACATTAAATGACAAGGTCTTTTTAATTCTCTATATAGTCAGTTCAAAATAAAATTGTTATGGCCAGGACAAATATCATAAAACAATTTGGATAAGTCGTTTTCCATCCAGCCTTGGCGTAGAAACTTCACCTGAGCCCATTTCTTTTCGATAGGGTTCAGATCAGGGCTGTACGGCGGCAACCATAAAATACGATGACCATGCCTATTCAGTAGCTTTTGAATACGCTTACTCTTATGAAATCTGGCATTATCCATCACAATCACGCATTTGGTTTTAAGACTTGGAATAAGTGTGAACTTGCACCATTCGTAGAATATGCTGCTGTTAATGTTGTGCTTAAAGTAATCTAGTGCAAACAGCATCTTTTCATACAGAGCACCGATAACGTTGGTTCGCTTTTTACCTTGCCAATTGTAGCTATCAATACAAGGTGTACCAATTAATGTGTACCCATGAGAGCGAATAGTCTCGTGCTCAAAGCCGCGCGCGTATATATAAACAATGGGATAGCCTTGTTGTTTAAAGATATCAAGCTTATTCTGATATATCGCTCTTTTGATCGGACAGGCTTTTGGATGTTCTAAAGTCTTTTTTTTGACTGATACCAAGGCGCTTTAGGGCATGATAAATGCCTGTTTTACTACAGTTTAGACGACGTGCTCGCTCATACTGGTAATCGTCGGGATGTTCTTTGACATCATTCAGTAGCACATCATCTGGTATTTTATAGGGCTTGGTTTGCCTGGTTGTTTTGCTATGAACACGTCTCTTCCAGTTTTGTATGGTGGTTGGGCTGAGGTTATAGAATTTAGCTGCCTCGGCAAAGGTCATACCCTCGTCTAAGCTTTTTAGTACTTGTTTGCGAAAATCTAGCGAGTAAGTCATGGTCTTTATAATAACAATTGAATTTGATAATTAGTTTATAACATTTTTAAGTGGGATTGACTATATTTATCAGCCTGCTATAAACTAGCCTTTAAGCTTTCTGATAGAGGCAACATTACAGCCTTTATAAAGGATTTCACTCTTAGCGTTTTGAATATTGGCGGATGATTTATGATAGTTATTCAAACGCAGCGCGCCCGTCATAATACTAAAGTTATCTTCATCACCAAACACGGTATCAACATCGTCAGAACGACCTAAGTTAATAGGTAAAAATCTTTTCTTGCCATTTAGATTGGCTTCTGCAAAGGTCGGTAAATACTCTTTGTTAAAACCGTAAGTCACGCTGACTTTTTTGTTGCTTTGGCAAGTATAGTTGACTTCTCTAATTTTAACGGCAGTATCATAGCTTTCGCTCGCTTCCATTACTTGGTCCGAGTAAGCTATGGCAGAACCTGAACCCAACATCGCCATTATAATGCCAGCTGATGATAGAGCGGCAGTTAACTTTTTCATAAATTACCTCAATGATATAAATAGAATGGTCATAGATAAGAGTAATATGGACGTTAGCGACGAACTATTTTTAGTTAGTCTAATCGTTTGCTCTTATTGTCTTTGTCGTGATTTAAAATTTTTTTAAAACTTTGATTCACGAGCCCTTATCTATGTACTCATTATAAGCAAAATTTTTGTTGGTGCTGTTATAACTATTATTATGCTTGTTGTTTGAGCGTAAGACATTGTTGCGCGCGATGTAGGTGATTCAATTGATAGACAAAAAAAGACCTTACACACCCTTTTACAAGAGATGGCAAGGTCTTTTTATCAATCAGAATATCGAATTTAAAAATCTGGGTAGCGAGGAAGACAAGCGCAAGTGCTACTAATTGTAGAATCAGCTTATCTGACAATGCTAGTCAGGTTTTTGGATTGATATTAAGAAGGATGCACCATATCAGCAGGTGTTACCCACTCATCAAACTGCGCTTCAGTTAACAGCTCCAATTCAACGGCAACTTGCTTCAACGTTTTGTTTTCTTTATAAGCTGTCTTAGCGATTTTCGCTGCGTTTTCATAACCGACATGACGATTCAGTGCCGTGACTAGCATTAATGAGTTGTGCAAGAAATCATCGATTTTGTCTTTTACCGGTTCGATACCAACGGCACAGTTGTCGTTAAAGCTATTACACGCATCGCCTAACAATTGGATAGATTGCAATAAGTTAAAGGCAATCACTGGCTTATAAACGTTAAGCTCAAAGTTACCTGACGCGCCTGCCATGCTGATAGTGACGTCGTTACCCATCACTTGTGCCACAACCATAGTCATTGCTTCTGACTGCGTTGGGTTCACTTTACCCGGCATGATCGATGAGCCTGGCTCGTTCTCTGGAATGGTCAATTCGCCTAGACCACAACGCGGACCTGATGCTAACCAACGCACATCATTAGCGATTTTATTCAAGCTAGCGGCTAGTGTTTTGAGTGCGCCAGAAGCAAATACTTCGGCATCACGAGCCGCTAGTGCTTCAAATTTATTTGGCGAGGTGACAAATGGTAGACCTGTCAATGTCGCCAATTGCTCAGCCGCTTTTACCGCATAATCAGGGTGGGCGTTTAGACCCGTACCAACCGCTGTACCGCCTAGTGGCAATTCATATAGACCTTGTAGCGCGTTGTCGATGCGAGTCAATGAATGGTCAAGTTGGCTGACATAACCGCTGAATTCTTGACCTAAAGTCAAAGGCGTGGCGTCTTGCAGGTGCGTACGACCGATTTTAACGATACTATCGAATTCTTTTGCTTTTGCGTCTAATGTATCGCGGAGTGCTTTTACCGCTGGAATCAATAGGCTATTAATCTGACGAGCAGCAGCCACACGAATCGCGGTTGGGAAGCTGTCGTTGGTAGACTGTGCATGGTTGACATGGTCATTCGGGTGAATCGGCGTATAGCTGCCACGCTCAGAACCAGCGATTTCATTGGCACGATTAGCAAGCACTTCGTTCATGTTCATGTTTGACTGGGTGCCAGAACCCGTCTGCCAGACGACTAATGGAAACTGATCGGTTAGACCGCCATTGATGACTTCGTCAGCGGCTTGGACGATTAAATCGCGCTTATCGCCTTCGATACGCTCAAGGCTCGCATTGGTAATGGCAGCGGCTTTTTTCACTAGCGCCATTGCTTCAATCATTGGGCGTGGCAAGGTCTCGCCACCGATTTTGAAGTTTTCGCGGCTACGCTGAGTTTGCGCACCCCAATAAGCGTCAGCTGGGACTTCCACATTGCCCATGGTATCTTTTTCGGTACGAGTTGCCTGATTCTGTGTCGACATAACTACCCTCTTTGATGGTTTGTTGTATAGCTGCTTTGAAAAAAGTGCAACACACGCTGCACATAAAGGAAAATACGATGTAAAGTGGCGTTATGATAGCATGACTAGGGCGCGTTGAATATTCACAAATAGCCATTGCAGCTGTCTAAAAGTACCAGCCATCATCAATTTAATACATTATTGGATAGTATATCTATGCATCCTGAGTCAGAAAAATCTACCGTTAGCAATCCGCCGAGACGGCAATTTACCCGCCAACGTCGTAAGCTAACGGCTAGCGAGCGTAGACAATACGCGCGTATGGCAAGTTTACATTTAATTAAATTGCAGCAGCGCTTACCGCCGCATGCAAAGATTGGCTTATATTATGATGGCTTTGGCGAGCTGCCCACTCAGCCACTATTGGACTGGTGTCAACACTTAGGCTATTTTTCTTACTTGCCAGTGGTTGGTTCGTTCGGTCGTGATAGTAAGGGAAACGTAGATAAACACCTGCGCTTTGTACCTATTTATCAGTCGAAACTGCTGAATATACCGACGCGAATTCATAGCTTAGGGATGAAGCAAAATCATCATCGTCGATTATTATGGGCGAGAGAATTAGATGTGATTGTCTGTCCATTAGTAGCGGTTGATAAAAGCGGTAATCGTATGGGCATGGGTGGTGGCTTTTATGATACGACTCTTAGTAAAAGCTATCAGGCAGGGTTAAAAAAACCGTTGAAAATTGGCTGGTGCTACGACTTTCAAGTGGTTGAGCAATTAGAGCGTCAACCGTGGGATGTGCCGCTAGATGGCTTAATTACGCCAAGTGGCTTAAGGTGGTTTTGATGACTAATAAGAAAACCTCTGATGATAAGTCTAGTGCCGAGAATGTTGAGCAGCATCTGGGACAATTAGAAAAAACAGAAGTCACTAGAGAGCAGTTATATTATAGTCAAGAGCAGCCCTTTAATTCTGATGAGATGACAAGGCTAGTCAATGAAGATCGTCTAAATAAACTGCTGGCGCAAAGCGATGAGTTTTTGAGTAGTTTAAGCGGTGAGTTGAGAGGTTTTGATGATTAGGTATGACACATGAGCACAAAAAAAATTTCTATGAGGACAGTCGCTAGCTACTTCCGAAACAAACCACCACGATTCTTTTTCGCTATTTTGTGGGTTGTATTTGTCTACCAGATTATTATGTCGGGCTTTGAGCCAAATCCTTATGCGCTAGAGATGATTGATGCTCCTGAGCCGCATTCATATGATATAGAGCTCGTCGTCATATTGGTGGTTGCGATGCTTTTCCATTTAAGCTTTCTCGTTACTATCGATGTATACATGCGTAGCCGGTGGAAGTTTTTTACCATGCTGATTATTACCACATTATTTTTACTTTGCTTCGGTATGGTGGCAATGCATGCACCGCCGTCACTAGGCTGTATGATTTTTTGGACTTTCTTATCATTTTTACTGTTTTTAGTTATTTGCTTTTGTCAGACTTGCTCATTCTTTTTACGTTGTGTATTCCGTAGAACCTAGTAATGAAGATAGGAAATTTCATACCTAATTAAAAATACAAGTTACCCTACAACTGCTGGCGCAAAGTGATGAGTTTTTGAGTAGTTTAAGCGGTGAGTTGAGATGTTTTGATGAAGATGGTCTTTGATTTGAGTAGGGTGCGCCCAGCGCACCGATAGTCGAGATTAACTTCTTTTCTGGTGCGCACCCTACTCAGCTCAGCTAGTAGAAAAATGCTTGACGTTTCAAAGTTGGGTTTGAAATCTAGTCTCTAACAACTGAATTAGCCTATTTCTAACTTACGAATTAAATCTATTATATAATTACGCTCTTCTTCGTATTTAGCCTTATCAATAGCAAATACTTCCATATAAGGATCACTTCTCACATACGACCATTGTATTAATTCAGGATCGCTCTTTGATTTTTCAGATAATAGAACTCTAAGCCCTTGTAACAACAACTCTACTTCATTTTGACTAAAATCTTGAATATTCATAATAGCTATCCTGCATTTAATAGATTGTATTTTCTAAAGGTTAGCTTTAATTAAAAATCAATGAAAACTGTAAGGTGCACACGGTACACCCTACAAAACTACTGAGAATTTCACGCATGTTAAAAACCTACAGCACCATCGCCGCTATCCAACCAAACACTAATAACGGAATATTATAATGCAAAAAGGTTGGCACCACGCTGTCTTCAATATGGTCATGTTGTCCATCAATATTCAAACCAGAGGTTGGTCCCAATGTCGAGTCTGACGCAGGCGAACCCGCATCCCCAAGCGCGCCAGCCGTACCAATAATCGCCACCGTCGCGAGTGGTGAAAATCCTAAAGAAATACAGAGCGGCACATAAATCGCAGCAATAATCGGAATGGTCGAGAATGATGAACCGATACCCATCGTAACTACTAGACCAATTCCGAGCATGACCAACGCAGCGATGGCTTTATTACCCGCAAACAAGTTGGTCGCGCCATCGATAAGTGGTGCAATTTCACCTGTCGCTTTCATGACTTCGGCAAAGCCCTGCGCGGTAATCATAATAAAGCCAATCATCGCCATCAATTTGATACCATCATTAAAGACCGTATCCGCTTCACGCCACTTGACCACGCCGGTCGCCATAAAGACCGCAAAGCCAAACATTGAGCCAAGTAATAACGAGTCTGTGTAGAGCTGTACGACAAAGGCAGTGACAATAGCGGCTAGAGCAACCAGCGTTTTCATCTTGCTTTGTGTTTGCGCCTCAGTGGCGGTTTTACTTAAAGAATCGCCTGCTACCACTGCACTTTTTACCACATCGTGCGCTTCTTTATCTATCGCCATTTGCTGATAGTGGCGCGGTTTACGGTAACTGATAAATACCGCCGTCAGCAAACCAAACAACATACCGAGCGCCGGAATCGCCATTGCCTTAGTGACTGAAATATTACTAATATCAATGCCCGCTTCACCGACGTTTTTTAACATGATTTGATTGAGATAAATATCACCGAAACCATATGGGATAAACATATAGGTAGTGACCAAACCAAAGGTCAACAGACAAGCAATCAAGCGTCTATCAATTTGCATACGATTAAAGGCGAGTAATAACGGCGGCACAAGCAGCGGAATAAAGGCAATATGAATGGGGATTAAGTTTTGGCTAAAGCAGCTCATGGTGATTAAGCCTGCAAACAGCATATACTTAATCATGCCACTGGCGCCACCGGCATCAATGCGCTTGATGACCGCCCCTGCCAATGATTGCGGCAAACCAGAATGAGCTATCGCTACCGCAAAAGCGCCCAGTAGCGCGTAAGATAGAGCGATTTGTGCCCCATTGCGGATGCCTTCTTGAAAGGCCTCTAGCGTATCAGTGATACCGAGACCCGCTAGCAGCCCGCCCGCCAGCGCACCGATCAATAAACTGAGCACCACGTGCACGCGCGCTAGTGACAGCCCTAACATGATGACGACTGCCAATAATACTGCGTTGATGGTCATATGTTGCCCCTTGCTCTTTATAACCTGGTCTGGTTAGGATTTATTAGTATTTTAAGACCTATCAATATCGCTCTAACGCCTAAAATGCTTTACTCTAAAAAGCGAGGTTTCGGACGCGCGTCAGTTTACCTCATTTTGCCCATAAAACCTACGCATAGAACCCAATAGATATTGGCTGCCTACTAACAATAAGTACTTTGTCTATGCTGACTTTCAATGATTACTCATAAAATTAACACAGCGATGAATCGCTGTATTAAAGAAGATATAACTATTTAACAAAGATAAGCGCATGACTTGGTCACCAAGCCTTGCAATTTTATCTGTGAGCACCATTTATCTAAACATGAACCACTAACTTGACTTTACAAGTCTGGTGAACGAGGAAGAATATATGAGTGAACATAAAATTGCCCAAGACAATATCGACATCGATGTCGACGTATCATCTAACGTTTCTGATGATAATGCGCTAAATATCTCAGCTGACGATACGTTGGAAAATGAGTCAGAGTCGACGCCTGAATCTACTCAAGACGATGCTGAAAACATGAATGCTAAAGACAAAGGTGAACAGAACTATCTACCGCTACTGGCATTGAGAGATGTGGTCGTGTATCCACATATGCAAATTGCCTTGTTCGTAGGGCGTGCGCCATCGGTCAAAGCCGTTGAACTGGCACAAGCTGAGTATGGCAATAAAGTATTGGTCGTGGCGCAAAAAGACTCGCTGACCGAAGACATTGATCAAGATAACTTGTATCAGTACGGAACCGTGTGCCGCATCGTCAGCACCATGCCTCATGACAGCGATGAGAATTGTATCAAAGTATTGATCGAAGGTCAGTACCGTGCGCGCGTCGATAACATCGAAAATCACGACAAATTATTAATGGCGAGCTTTGAGCGTGCTGACCTTGATGTCGACATGGATGAGAGCCAGCAAAAAAATACCATTCAAGCTTTAACTACACTGTTTGAAAGCTATGCGGATGCTCGTTTGCGTAATGCGCGTGAGCTAACTCGCGTGGCAAAACGCATCGATGATTTGCTTGAACTGGTTTACTTCATCTCAACCCGCGTGTCGATGGATCTTGAGGTCAAGCAATCGTTCTTAGAACATGACGATATCAAAACCCATATCAATACGTTAACTGAGTACTTAGTCAAACAAAGCGCTGAGCAAAATATCGAACAAGATATCCAAGATGCCGTTCGTCAGCAGATGGAAGACAATCAGCGCGAGTACTTCTTAAATGAGAAAATGAAAGCCATTAAAAATGAGCTGTCAGATATGAATGACGGCGCGTTCGATGGTGAAGATGATGTGGCTGAGCTTGAGCAGCGCCTAGAAGATGCTGACTTGCCAGAAGATGTGCGCAAAAAAGCCGAGCAAGAGTTTAAAAAGCTAAAAATGATGCCGCCTGCCTCGAGTGAATCATCAGTCGTACGCAACTATATTGAATGGATCTTGGATACGCCGTGGAATGCCACAACCAAGGTTTCGATTAATTTAGAAAAAGCCAAAACGGTACTGGATGAAGATCATTACGGCTTACAAGATGTGAAAGATCGCATCTTAGAATACCTCGCCGTACAATCACGGGTGAAAAAACTGCGCGGTCCGATTCTTTGCTTAGTCGGTCCTCCGGGTGTTGGTAAAACCTCATTGGGTGAATCGATTGCGCGTGCAACGGGTCGTAAGTTTGTACGTATGGCGCTCGGCGGCGTACGTGATGAAGCGGAAATCCGTGGTCATCGCCGTACTTATATCGGTGCGATGCCGGGTAAAATCGTCCAATCACTGGCAAAAGTCGAAGTTAAAAACCCGCTATTCTTATTAGATGAAATCGATAAAATGGCGCAAGACTTCCGCGGCGATCCAGCATCGGCGTTACTTGAAGTGCTAGACCCTTCACAGAATGATACCTTTAACGACCATTATCTCGATATGGATTTAGATTTATCACAAGTGATGTTTATCTGTACCGCCAACAGCATGGATATTCCGCCTGCCCTACTTGACCGTATGGAAGTGATTCGTCTACCGGGTTATACCGAAGAAGAAAAGGTCAATATTGCGCAGAAATATCTTGTGCCAAAAGCGATCAAAAATAATGGCCTTAAAGAAGGTGAAATTGAGATTGTAGAAGCGGCATTGCATAGCATCGTGCGTAGCTATACGCGTGAAGCCGGTGTGCGCAACCTTGAGCGCGAAGTCAATAAAATCTGCCGTAAAGTGGTTCGCGGTTCAGTCGAAACTCATGGTGCACGCGCTCCGAAAAAAGCAGAACGTGAGCTGGTCGTAGTCGATGACAAAAACATCGATGACTATTTAGGTGTGCATCAGTATGACTATGGTCTGGCAGAAGAAGAGCCTGAGATTGGTCGTATTACGGGTCTTGCTTGGACACAAGTCGGTGGTGAGCTATTAACCATCGAAGCGGTAGCGATGAAAGGTAAAGGCGAGCTGAGCTTTACCGGTTCACTCGGCGACGTCATGAAAGAGTCGATTCGTGCAGCGATGAGTGTGGTGCGTGCCCGCGGTGACAGCTTAGGTATCGATTATGAGACCTTTAAAACCACTGACGTCCACGTACATATGCCAGAAGGCGCGACGCCCAAAGACGGTCCATCGGCTGGTGGTGCGCTTACCACAGCGCTGGTCTCTGCCTTGACTGGTATTGCCATTCGTCCAGATATTGCAATGACAGGCGAGATTACCTTACGCGGTAAAATCCTACGCATCGGTGGTCTAAAAGAGAAGCTACTTGCTGCACATCGCGGTGGTATCAAGCATGTGTTGATTCCAGCGACCAACGAGCGTGACTTGGCCGATATCCCTGATAACGTCAAAGCTGGTCTGACTATTCAGCCAGTCGCGACGATTGATGAGATATTAAAAGTTGCGTTGGTGAGTATGCCAGTACCGCTTAAACCTGCTAAGGTGACGGTTGATAAAACCTCAAGCAAAGCACTGCATAGCTAATCTGATTCGTTACTAATCCAGTCTTACAAATTAAAGAGCCGCTCATCGTCATGATGGGCGGCTTTTTTTGGTAATAATAAAAAACAATTTGGTTAAGACCCTGTGCTATATTTTAGACAAATGTTTATTAATTAGGAAAGTACAATGTTAAATCATTTAAGGGTGCCTCTAGTTGTAATAAGCACATTACTACCCCTCGCTTTATTAGGCTGCCAAACCAACAGCCTCAATCATTCAGCACAAACCAGTACCGTTATCGACGATAAAAACTGGTCAGCGACCACGCTTGAATCCAGACTGTTTCAAACCACCACAAAATATGAGTGGCAACTAACCCATGTCAGCAATGATAAGGGTCGAATCAAGCCTTTTAACCAAAAGCTGCCTTTGATAATGGAGGTACATCCAAGCCTTTTAACTTTCACAGAAGGCTGTCAGCGTTACCAAGTTTCTTTTGATATGTGGTTACCATTACCGTACCTTTACGGGCAAATCGATGTCAGAGAACTATCTGATAACTGCACCACAGTAAACCATTCAATTATCGAAAATTTGAGTAATAAAAACACAATCAAAAACAAAACAGGAAATGTCGTAAATGGTGTTTTTATACCCTATTCAGATACAGCTTTCAGATTTGATCCAGTACTACCAAATTCTACACAGAATTCTAACAAGACATTAAAACAGCTGGCTCTAAAAACCAATAAAGGAAAAACACTGATTTTTTCGGGTACGCCCAAGCCTGAATATCGTGTGGCGGGCATACCGCTTACCAATGAATTATTAGAGCGATACCAATGGCGTCTTATTAGTGCAACTGACGATACCAATAAAACTATTAATAAATTTAATCGTCCAGATGTACCTATTACTGCAAACTACAGACTTGGTTCACATGATTATAGCCATCCTCAGCAAAGTAGTTTTAGCCAAGGTGTTGGGTTTTCTGTCGGATGCAATGGGGCTGGTGGGTCTTATGCTTTATCTACTAATCAAACGTTGCTAATTGGTGGCAACCCTTCAACGATGGTAGGGTGTGGTGATGACATTGATGATATTGAATCAAGCCTTAGCCGCCTAATGCTTTATAGCTCTAGTCAGTTAACACTGATCAATCTTGATAAGCAGAGAGTATCTAATCCTTCTAATAACTCTGAATCCAGCTATCTCCTTACTCAAAAGTTAGAATCAGGCGAAACCTTAGTATGGCAAAACGAAGTAAAGAAGACACCGTAAACCCTTTTCAAATCCATACGATACTTACATTTATTAACCGATTGTTGCGCTTTTAATGAATATCTATGCCGAGTCGTTGGCTATACTGATTGCGACATAAACGAATGTTGCAACAAAGCCAGTAACGATTATAAATATAAAGACTTGAAACAACTATTTACATAAACGGAGAAAACGATGAAAAAAGTAATTCTTGCAAGCGCGCTATTATGTGGTTCAGCTTTAGCGATGACTGGTTGCCAAACGGTAGAAGGTCAGATGCAAACCGGTAATCCACTTAACCAACCTGCGCTAAAATCGACGATCAATGCAGTCGCTGGTAACAATAGTGAAGTGGGTCAAGTATTCCTACGCCCAGTAGATGGTGGCGTACAAGTCTACGGTAAACTGATGAACTTGCAGCCAGGTAAGACGGTATCATTGCATATTCATGAAACAGGTAGCTGCGGTAATATGGGTAAAGCGGCAGGTGGTCACTTCAACCCAGATAACAAACCGCACTCTAACCCTGATGATATGAATGGTCATGCGGGCGACTTGCCGAACTTAACCGCTAACGCAGATGGTGTTGCTACTATCAACTTTGTAAACAAGAAAATATCTGCTGCTGATGCCGGTAAATATAGTGTCAACCGCCTAGCCTTTATCGTTCATGGCGGCGTAGATGACTATACTAGCCAACCAGCTGGTAATGCAGGCGATCGCGTTGCTTGCGGTATCATTGAAAAGATCTAATAGTTTTTAACTAAACTATTAACCTTTAAAGTTTAATACGTTTAATAGCATAAAAACTGATAGTAAAAAAACCTCTTAGATAATCTAAGAGGTTTTTTTATGGTTTAAAGATATAGCTTCGAGATAAAGTGGTTAAAGAAATTTACTCTTCTACCCATTCACCTTTGCGCCAGTACACACCCCAACGCGTGGCCTTACCGTTTTTCTCAGAGCCGATATACTGCTCTTTTTTCTTACGTGACCAGCGCAAGATGGTTGGATTGCCATCAGGATCTTCGTCTGGACCTGCGAACAGATACTGGAACTTATCTTCCATCTTATCTTTGATTTCGCGTAGCTCAGCCAGCTTTGGCGGACGTGTTTCGCGTACTTTCGGGAACTTAGAGGCTGCTAAGAACATCCCAGCCGCCCCTTCACGCAAGATAAAGTAATCATCGTGCTTGGTTGATTTTAGCTCTGGTAGATGAATAGGATCCATACGCGGCGGTGCAGCTTCGCCGGTTTTGAGTACCTTACGAGTATTGTCACATTTCTGACAAGCAAAGTAAGGACCAAAACGTCCGGTTTTTAGCTCCATCTGCCCATCACATTTATTACAGTCAATGGTTGGGGCATCTGAACCCGGTACTTCAAACTTGCCTTCTTCTAAGATATAACCGTCGCAATCGGGATTGTTACCACAGATATGTAGCTTGAGACCGCCATCAACGATATACCCGTTCATCGCGGTACCATCTTTTGGGCAACGTTTCTTTTCCATCAAATCTTTAACTTCAGCTGCTTCGTCATCACCTTCAGCATCATCAAGATTAGCAAACGCCTCGACTGGCATTAAGTTCTTGGTGCCTTTACAGCGCTCTTTTGGCGGTAAGTTATAGCCCGTACAACCTAAGAACACACCCGTTGAGCCAGTACGCAGCTGCATTGGACGACCACAAATATCACAATGGACATCTGGCACATCGGTCGGATCATTGGGCCGCATGCCATCTTTTTCTTTGGCGCGATCAAGCGTGGTTTTGAAGTCGCCATAAAAGTTATCGAGGACATCTTTCCAATTTGTATCGCCTTCTGCGACATGATCGAGCTTGTCTTCAAGCGCGGCGGTAAAGGTGTAATCCATCAAATCCGGAAAACTTGCGGTCAGTCTGTCGGTGACGATATCACCCATTTTTTCGGCAAATAAACGCTTATTTTCAAGCTTTACATAACCGCGATCTTGAATGGTCGAGATGATAGACGCATAAGTCGATGGACGCCCAATACCTTTTTTCTCCAGCTCTTTGACCAAGCTTGCCTCGGTATAACGCGGTGGTGGCTTGGTAAAGTGTTGACTCGGATCAAGCTTATCGAGCGTTAATTTGTCGCCTTTTTTGACATCTGGAAGCAAAGTATCGTCGGTTTTCGCTGGTGGCATGACTTTAGTAAAGCCATCAAACACCAATGTACGACCGCGGGCTTTTAGCTCAACATCATTGGCAGCGACGAATAGATTCACTGACAGGTATTTTGCAGGGAGCATCTGGCAGGCCACAAACTGACGCCAAATCAGCTCATATAGACGGATGGCATCACGCTCAACCCCTTTTAGCTGGGTTGATTTCATATTGACGTTAGACGGACGAATCGCTTCATGCGCCTCTTGTGCGCCTTGTTTATTACCGTAAAAGTTTGGCTTTTCTGGCACGTATTTATTGCCATAGCTGTCTTCGATATAGCCACGTACGGCGGCAAGGGCATCACCAGATAAAAAGGTCGAATCGGTACGCATGTAAGTAATATGACCGGCTTCGTATAAGCGCTGTGCCAAAATCATGGTTTTCTTAACCGAAAAACCTAAGCGCGTGCTTGCTGCTTGCTGCAATGTCGAGGTAATAAACGGCGCACTCGGACGTGATTGCGTTGGTTTCTCTTCACGCTCTTTGACGATAAAGTCGTTGGCGTTAAGCACTTCTAAGACTTTATCCGTCTGCTCTTTATTGACAAGCTTTAGCGTTTTGCCACCTTGCTTGGTTGCTTCTAAACGAATGGCAATTTGCTCAGCGTCTTTTTTACTGCTAGCAACGTGAGTATCAGCATGAATTTGCCAGTATTCTTCTGGAATAAAGGCACGAATTTCATGCTCACGCTCGACCACCAAGCGCATAGCGACCGACTGGACACGACCTGCAGAAAGACCGCGAGCAACCTTTTGCCAGAGTAGTGGCGATACCATAAAGCCAACGACACGGTCTAAAAAGCGCCGTGCTTGTTGGGCGTTAACACGGTCAATATCGAGCTTTGATGGTTGCTTAAAGGCGTTTTGAATAGCGGTTTTGGTAATCTCGTTAAAGACCACGCGCTCATATTTACTATCTGCGCCACCGATGACTTCTTTGAGATGCCAAGCGATGGCTTCCCCTTCTCTATCCATATCCGTTGCCAGATAGATTTTATCAGCGTCTTTGGCTAAGGCTTTCAGCTCTTTGATGACCTTGGTTTTGTTTGGCAATACTTCATAGACTGCCGCCCAGTCATGCTCAGGGTCGACACCCATCCGTCTGACTAGTGCTTGCTGCGCTTTTTCTTCTTTGCTCAGACTGTCATCTTTTTTACTGGTCGCTGGCTTCTTCGCGCTTTTACTCGCACCAACGGGTAAATCGCGTATATGTCCAATACTCGAGCGAACGACGAAGTCATTACCGAGGTATTTATTGATCGTTTTTGCCTTGGCTGGTGACTCGACAATCACCAAAGACTTGCCCTTTGGACTGTCTTTAGTTTTGTCAGCAGCCGCAGCTGGACTTTTTTTAGTTGTGGTTTTTGCCATATTTGACGACACCATAATATAAGTAGTTTAAAAGTAAGGTTAAATTCAGCAGCACGGCAATTTATGGAAGCTGATCATCATAGCTCAGCGATTTATTGTAATAATAGCTGCTGATATAAAAGGGTATAAAGCAAGCAACGACGCCGATACGAGTCATAAAACAGCAATAAAGGTACAAAGACGTTACACTGCTAGGCGCTGAACTGTCAACTGTAAATAATTGGGGCACCGCAAAACTGCTTGCTTATTGCCCATTAATGGAGACTAAAAAACGATTTACTAGCTCTGGCGCTTTTTTTGCATCTGTAATGCCCACGCTTCGAGCTGTGTCTTCAGTACTAATAAGTCTGACTCAATCATTTTTTGTTGATAATGAGGGTTGGTCACTGGGCGCACATAGGCGATATCTTCCCAATAAATAACAATGCTATTTGACTTAATTAATAAGGCTTTTACAAATGGCTCAATACTGGCGGGCAATGCCAATGGCACTTTATCCAAGCTAAAATTGGCTTGATGAGGCACATTATTTACGTTGCTGTTTGCATTGCTATCTGGTCGCCAGTAGCCATCGAGGACCTGATAGCGCGTCAGCGGCAATTTGACATTGTCTAGCACCAACCCATACTGCCCAAGCATCCCGCGACCATACTCATTGTCCTTGCCCCTGATCCAATCGGGACAAGCCACCAGTTTTGGATTCAACTGTAAGCGACGGGCGGTCATGCGCAAATGATCCAAGCGCTGATCGATACCGCTCGGTTTGAGCGCCATCATACTCCCTAATACGAATAGTACAATGGCGATCGCAATCCATATTCCCATAACAATCTGACCTTTTAGCTGAATTAAAATGCGGCTGAGACGACACTAGCGCCGCGATTGAGCAAAAAACTATTAGCGAGTAACTGGATGGACAGTGGTTTGTCATACCAGTCCTTATAATGAGCACGAACCATAAAAAATCAAGCAGGGTTGATAGAGCGCTGCGTTGATAATCAGCTGATAGCCACTTGCTTGGCAAAGTCCCCTTATTTGACAAACCTACTATTTATACTGCCATATCAATCAGTTAGTACGTAAAAAATAAGTTTAATAACAAGATACAAAAAGTTGTACACGGTAAAAAGTGCTATGATAAACCATAATTTTAGACGCGCGCAGGTTTATTATGAATTATCTTATTAAGTCAAACTCATCGACCGCTGCTTTAGCCAGCAAACTGACAAACAAATTCATGAGTAAAACCAGTATTGTCCTAGCGCTGATAAGCGCTGCATTATTTACCCTATCAGGCTGTGCCACGACCCAAAGTCTCACACCGCAGCAGTGCCAAAGCAGCAATTGGCAAGAAGTCGGCTACGCAGACGGCATCCGTGGGCGCTCGGGCGCATACTTTGGTCAATATACCAATCAATGCGCCAGCGTGGGCGGTGCTAGCCCCAACCGCATACAATGGGAGCAAGGGCGACAGCAAGGTCTCAAAAGCTACTGCACCGAGCTCAATGCTTATAAACTTGGTCGTGAAGGCTATGACTGGCAGGCTGTCTGTCCACTTGAAGGTATTGAAAAGTTAGAAGAAGCTTACTCGCAAGGGCGCTACTATTATATTCGCCAGCGTGATCTTGATTACCTACGCACGCCTTACCCATTTGGCTACAGACATGCAGGTTTTGGTTACGGCTATCGTCCATTTGGCTACGGCTGGTAAAAAAAGAAAACCTCACTAACGACTTAATTTGAGGTTTAAGTAGTTAATGAGGTTGGAGAAAATTTTATTATTTTAATTGTTTTTATTATAGCGGTGCTGGTGGTCTTGCTGGTTGGGCTATTGATTTATCTAGCCAGTTTTCTAATATAAAGTCAGAGCTACTAGCACTAACTCACAGTGCTTAAACTATTCAATGCTTAAGTTATTCAGTATTTAGCTACTAAGCTATTCATTCACAAATGCGATTTTGGTCAGTCCAGCGTTACTTGCCGCTGCCAAAACTTGAGCAACCGTATCGTACTTGCCTTCTTTATCTGCACGTAACTGTACCGCTGGATTCTTACCAGTCGCGCCTTGTTGCTGCAAGCGTGTCTCTAACTCTTCCATACTGATTGGATCACTATCCCAGAAGATCCCTGCATCTTTATCAATACTGACTTGAATCGCTTCTGGCGGCGTTTCATTGAGCGCGGCACTAGTCTCTGGCAAATCTAAAGGCACCGTCGGATTCAGCACGGTCGCTGTCAATAAAAATATAATCATCAATACCAGCATGATATCGATCAGCGGAATGAGGTTCATCTCATCCATGCTTCGTACGTCATCATCACCCAATTGAAATGCCATAGTTACTCTCAATGCTTTTGGTTATTTTCACACAGCCAAGCCGTTTTTTGACCTGTCGTTTGAGCCTTTACAGACCTAGCGCTGGCAGATTTAATGCTTGCAAGATCAACACTATCTATAGCTGCTTTGGCACAGAATTACTGTAGTTATTGGTATGCTGAGTCTCGCTCGTCGTTGAACGACTGCTTGGTGCAGCGTGCACTTGTGAGGCGCTAGCAGCATGGCTCGCGGTTACCTTGGTAGTATCCACAAGACCCGTTGATTGCGCCAATAAATCATGCGCTCTATCGTTGGCTTGATACATTATGCGGCGATTGATACGTACTGCAAGGTTATAAAACACCACAGCTGGAATCGCTACTGCAATACCAAGACCTGTCATAATTAGAGCTTCACCGACTGGCCCTGCAACCTGCCCCAATCCTGCCTGACCACTCATACCGATATTGTGCAAGGCATGGAAAATACCCCATACCGTACCAAACAAGCCGATGAACGGTGCAATCGCTGCCGTCGTACCAAGAATCGGCAGACCGCGCTCACTAGCAAAGCGATAGCGACCGATATGCTTGAGCAAAGTCTGCTCAGTCACCAAGCGGCGAGTGGCAGCATCAGTACCAGCCAAGTCAGACTGTTTGGCTTGTAATTGCTGACTCAAATCATCTGCAACATTGGCGGCCAATTTGCGGCTTTGTAGCACACGAATAATGCCAGTCACCCAAGAAAGTATAGATAAAGCAAGCAACAAAAAGAACAAAGTTTTTGTCACCATGTCGCTGATTTGCCAGTATTGCATAAAGTCCATGTCAGACTCCTTAATGTGTAATGCCATTACATGATACTGAGGTAAATATCATGTTTAGTTTTATAATGAAAAATGATTAATAAATACGTTGTTATAAAATGTGAGCTATCAAGGAACCGCGTAACTGATCGGTAGAGTTACATCACCTACCACGGGTACGCCATTCTTAGTAAAGGGTTTGAACTTGCCAGATCGAACTTGACGTCGGGCTTCTTTGTCTAGTAGCGGATTACCTGATGATTGAGCAACTCGCACGTTATCGATGCCGCCTTGTTTGTTGACTCGTAATACTAAGACAACGTTGAGCGTATCACCAGAACGAGCTCTACGTGCGGCGCGCTCAGGGAAACTAAAGTTTGGCGCAGATGCCCAGTTGGCTGAGCTAGCAGTAAAGCTCACAGGCTCATTACTCTGTGCTAAAGCAGCTGCTGCTTCTGCCTCAGCTCTTGCTTGTGCAGCGGCGGCCTCTGCGGCAGCCTTCGCCTGAACGGCAGCTTTGGCATCGGCGACTCTTTTGGCTTCTTGCTCTGCCCTAGCTTGTGCCTCTTGCTCAGACTTTTTGGCTTGTCGCTCTGATTCAGCTTGGGCAGCTGCTTGACGTTGTGCTTCAGCTGCTGAGTTACCAACCTTTGGTTTCGGTAGCGGCTCTTTTGGGGCTACTTTTTGACTGGTATCAGGACGAGGCTTTTCTGACGCTATCACAGGCGTCACTTTCGGCTCTGTATTTTTTACAACAGGCTCTTTTGGTTTTACGGGTGTCTCTGTTGGTTGTTTAACCGGCTCTTTAGGCTTTGGTTCAGGTTGCGGCGCTGGCTGAACTTGCACCTCAGGCTGTACTTCTTTTTTGGCTGTGACTGTTTGTTTTTCTACTTCAGTTGAGACCGTTTTTGCCGGTAATGACACAAACTTTATCTCAAGTGGTGACATCTCTTTTTTTGGCTCAGGTTTGAGTTCAGGCGTTTTTATTGCCACTAGTGCAATTGCGGCAAGCACATGGAGTCCTAGTACTGCAACAATAGCTAGCAATAACGACTTAAGTGGTGGCGCGTCTAAATCCGTTGAACTCATAAAAGCCTAATGTTTATTACTCAGAGTAGAATGGCGTAGATAATAATGCAAACGATAATTATTATCAATAATAATTTACAATATTTTCGCTATTTAATACATCTCTGACACATGGCATTGCTTAGTAGTTTTACCTCTCAGAACGCTCATTTCTATGAACATTCCCTACTTCACTACTATGAATCTTATCTTTACATCAAATGATACGTTGCGTTTAATATAACAAGTACTGTTAATAAAAACCATTATCATTTATATTGATAATGAGTCTCAACTACTTTATTATAACGTCTGTCCTGTCTACCCATACTATTTTTATAAAAACTATTCGTATAAAAAATTAGTAATTGGTACTAAGTAGACTATTTATTTTATGCTTTTTATCTCAAGCATCTTTCAGACTTAATATTTTTAGCATTTTTCATCTGCAATTATTTTAGACAATTGCTTCAACATTTTTTGATAGATCGAGTTCATTATGCCGACACCTTTATTATCTAGCAGATCTACCGCCTCTTTTTTCAAACGCCCATTATTGAATGCTGCCATGACAGCGTTGTTAGCTACGGTAGTGGCAGGATGTAGCTCGCCTGAATCCAATGACTCTGAGCCAGCAGACGCCAAAACCGAAAACCCAACGGCTGATGAATCACAGAACGTTGCCAGTAATGACGCTGTATCTGCTGAGAAAATCATGGTCAATACCGTAAAAGGTGATGTTGAGCTGGCTATGAACCCATCGCCACTTGTCGTTTATGACATGACGTTGATGCAAGACTTGGCGGCGCTAGATGTGGCAGTCGATGGTATGCCTGGTGGTCTATTATTAAAGAATCTACACTCAGAAACACAGCCTGATCCAAAATCGGTAGGTACTGTGTTTGAGCCGGATCTTGAAGCGTTGAATGCAATGCAGCCACAAGCTATTTTGGTCGGTTCACGCATGGCAGAAAAATACGACGAGCTATCAAGTATCGCGCCGACATTGGACATGAGTATTGATACAGCCAATATCTATGAGTCAAGCAAGCAGCGCCTGCATGATCTAGGTGCATTGTTTGGTAAAAGCGATCAAGCTGCTAAGCTACAGCAGAACATCGATGGACTTATCACTGAGACCAAAAGTCTAACGAAAGAAAATAAAGGCACTGGCCTAGTCGTCATGGTCAATGGCAACAAAATGTCAGCCTATGGTGACAAGTCTCGATATGGTTTTATCCACACTGTGTTAGGTGTATCAATGGCAGATGACAAAATTGCCGATGCACCTCATGGTCAGCCGATATCGTTTGAATATATCCAAAAAGCCAATCCAGATTGGTTATTTGTCATCGACCGTAGTGCTGCAATTGGTGAAGACGGTATTGGCGCCAAGGCTGTATTAGACAATCCACTAGTTGCTCAGAGTAATGCATGGAGCAAGCAGCAAGTGGTTTATTTGAGCCCAGATTCTTACTTAGCATTTGGCGGCTACTACCAGTGGATGCAGGATCTAACGACGATTAAAGATGCTTTTACTAACGCTAAATAACATCGTTGCTTATACAAACGATTGTTGCACAAGTAAGTATTATTACCGTTAACCCTGCTCATTTTTAAGCCAGTAGAGATTATGTCGTTATTTTCACACCGTACTCATGCTAGGCTCAAATCCAGTACTGCTCCATTAGCGTCAAGCTGGCAGAGCGGTACTGGCAATGCGTTACATCGACGTACTGTCATACCACCATGGTTCATCAATACAGCAAGCCTCATTCTTATGGGGCTTTTGGTGTTATTGAGCTTATCTATTGGGGTGGCTGACTTTTCGTGGTCAGGTATCTTGCAGAGCCTGCTGACTCAGAGTGCCAATTCTGATAGCTCGCTGCTATTGGTTAGTCGTATACCGCGTACCATCGCCATTATTTTGACTGGTATTGCGATGGCAGTGGCTGGCATGATTATCCAAGTAGTATTAAAAAATCGCTTTGTAGAGCCATCTATGGTTGGTGCAACTCAGAGCGCTGCACTTGGTTTGCTGGTGGTCAGTCTGCTGTTCCCTGCCAGTGCGCTCATTGTCAAAATGGGCGTGGCAACCATCGCTGCCGTTTTTGGCATGATGCTATTTATGCTGCTCATTCACCGAATACCGCCCACTGATTTTTTGATGATTCCACTGATTGGCATTGTTTTCGGCGGCATTATTGAAGCAGTCACTACCTTTATCGCCTATCAAACCGAATCGCTACAGATGCTCAGTGTTTGGCAGTTTGGGGATTTTTCGGGCGTATTGGCAGGGCGCTATGAGCTGTTGTGGCTCACGGGCGCGCTGTGCGTATTGGCTTATATTATTGCTGACAAGCTGACCATCGTTGGTTTGGGTGACAATATTGCCTTAAACTTAGGTATTAGTAAGCGTCAAGTCACTTGGATTGGCGTGGGTATGGTAGCCATGATGAGCGCTGTCGTGGTCGTGACTGTAGGCATGATTCCTTTTATTGGGCTGGTCGTGCCAAACATTGTGAGCCGACTGATGGGAGATAAGTTGCGTCGTAGCTTGCCTGCAGTCGCGCTACTTGGTGCTTCGGCAGTATTGCTGTGCGATATTATCGGTCGCTCGATTCGCTATCCATTTGAAGTGCCTGTTGCCACCGTATTTGGCGTGGTCGGTACAGTGCTGTTTTTATGGCTATTATTGCGCGCGCCAGCTGAGCAATAAGACTAAGCAGTAAAGCTGAATAATAAAACAGCAATCTTTAATCGATTAACCACTCACTTACCGTCGTTCATTTTTTGCCTTATTTAGATAAGCTTGGCATCATAGGATTTATTTATGTTCTCATCAACTAAGCTTACTGCCACAAAGGCTCGTTCTACGGAAACCAACACAGCGATAGATAACTCATCTGCAGCAGATGGTCAGTATTCAGCTGCTGCCCAAGGTCAGTTGGCAAAGCTTTGGGCATGGATAGCTGCGCATCCGAAATCCATTGCAGCTATTATTCTACTGATCTCAATGACCTTGTTTATGACACTCAATGTCAATGGCTATTGGGACTTTGCGCTACCGCTACGCGGCAAAAAACTGCTGGCACTGATGGTGGTTGGCTATGCGATTGGCGTGTCGACGTTATTGTTTCAAACGTTGACTCACAATCCAATTCTAACGCCCTCCCTACTCGGGTTTGATTCGCTCTATGTTCTGTTGCAGAGCTTACTGGTTTTCTTTTTAGGGGTGATTAGTTTTACCAGTCTCGATCCTATTGCCAAGTTCACGCTAGAGATTGTCCTGATGTTTGGGGCATCTTTATTATTATTTAAGCTATTATTTTCTAAAAGCAGTCAGGATCTGACACGCTTGATATTGGTGGGCGTTATCTTTGGGGTGTTGTTCCGCAGTTTATCAGCACTCATTGCACGGCTGATTAACCCTGATGATTTTGTGGTTGTACAATCTGCTAGCTACGCACAGTTCAATACGGTCAATCCTCAGCTATTAGGCATTAGCCTATTTATCTGTGTCATCACTGCGGTGTTTGTCTGGCGCTGGCGTTACCAGTGTGATGTGCTGATGCTCGGACAAGCCCAAGCCATTAACCTTGGTATCAATTATCAACGTCTGGCATTTGGCCTATTAACTGTTATCGCAGTGCTAGTCGCCACAGCCACTGCACTGGTCGGTCCAGTGACTTTCTTTGGTCTATTGGTTTGTGCATTGACCAATCGTATCGCTCGACACATGTATCATACTGAGCGGCTGATATTGGTCAGTTTGGTCGCTATGATTTGCTTGGTGTTGGGTCAGACACTCTTTGAGCAAGTGCTAGATATGGCAGGCGTATTGTCCGTTGTGATAGAGCTAGCAGGTGGCCTCGTGTTCTTGGCATTGATATTTATGTCTCAACGCCGTTCGTTATAACGACTTAGCCGACATTGTTTATTTAGCTGATGCTGTTGATAAAGAAAGCCCTAAGACTTTTTTAAATAAGACTGACTATGATTAAACTAAATAATATCTCTCACCATATTGGTAAACAACAAATCTTGCATGACATTACGTTGTCCCTCCCAACGGCGCAGGTGATTGCTTTGATTGGGCCTAACGGCGCTGGGAAGTCTACGTTGTTTTCTGTCATGGCTCGCTTGCAACCACTACAATCTGGGCAGGTGAGCTTCGCTGTAGATAATGAGGAACGTGACATTGTCAGCTGTCAGGCGCGCACACTGGCCAAAACTGTCGCTATGCTTGGGCAAGACAATCATGTGCAAGGACGTCTGCGCGTACATGAGCTACTGATGTTTGGGCGTTACCCTTATCATCAAGGGCAACCGACCGCTGACGATCAGCAAAAAGTGCAAGAAATCCTCGAGCGCTTTGAGCTTGAGCCACTTGCCGAGCGTTTCTTGTCAACGCTATCGGGTGGACAGCGACAGCGCGTGCTGATCGCTATGATTGTCTGCCAAGATACACCCTATCTATTGCTCGATGAGCCACTAAATAACCTAGACATGTATCATGCTGGTCGCCTCATGCGTGAGCTACGCCAGCTTTGCCACAATCAGCAAAAAACCGTGGTAATCGTCCTGCATGATATCAACCAAGCGGCACAGTTTGCAGATACAGTAGTTACGATGAAAGCAGGAGAAGTGACGGCTGTTGGTCGCCCTGCTGATGTTATTACTAAAGAGACGATGAAAGATTTATACAACGTCGATGTCACTGTCCTAAATCATCAGGGTCGTCCAGTGATTGTTGATGCAGTTTAAGTACAGCATTTTGCAGACGAAAAAAGGAATTTTTGATGCATAAGATCCTATTGAGCCATCGATGGATAAACTATAAAAATCTATCTATATTAATTTTAGTAATTAGCTTTTGCTTATTCATTTTTAATGCTTTAAATAAAGAGATATCAAATACCTTTTTTTGGCTAGGAATCACTTTATATGCTTTAAGATTGGTGGTTATTCCTATGGATTTTACTCAAAACATCTCTTCAGTAGACTACATAAAGAACTACGATGAAAATAATACATGGCATAAATGGGTGATGCTAGGTGAGAGATTTTCTTCCTTTATTTTTACTGTCTTGATAGCATACACAATATTTTTGCAATTCAAGTGATAACTAGGGCATGCCTTTAATGCAGTACATAGCTATTTACCGAATTAAAAGCCTACCTTAGAAATCTGGCAATATTACCTACCCTTTTGCAACGCCTTCAATCGACTTTGACGCCCTTTCCACCATAGATAAACACCAGTAATAGACAACACTGTCACAGCCAAACCTATCAATGCTAAAAATATTTGATACAGCAAATGGCCAATACCTTGACTGATATGCCCCATATGTAAGGTCGATAGCCATTGATCGGCTTTGCTGCCAAATGATGAACTTTGATAGCCAAAATTTACACGCTCGATGCTACCAGTCCTTGCATTGACGGTAATAGACGAAGCGCCGCCTTTTTTACCAATATCTCTATCTGTTTTAAAACGCAGCTGCCATTGACCCTCATCTTCAATCCAGCGTATGCCTAAAAACTCTCGTACTAGCATACCCTTACTTTGGGCAGCGATGTTTGCCTGCTCACTTAAATAAGCAATGCTATTGGCTTTGTTGACCACATCAACAGCCTCGTCATCGACAACTTCATTGCTTACAACCTCAACTCTAGTCGCTGGTTCTGCACCAGACGCCTGCTCTGCTTTTTCTGATTGTTTTCTTGAGTTCTCCTGTCTTTCACCCCTTTCCTCGAGTGCTACGACAGCGTGCATCACAGGTTGATATACCTCTCTTAGGTTAAAACCAACACTGGACCATGCGATGACAAATAAAATCCCCCAAAGCCATAACCCAAAGGCATGGTGTAGATCATAATTCAATTTAAACATATTACTTTTGGTACGAATTTTCCACGCTGGTAACCAGCGTTTCAAAAAGGAGGCACGTTTTTTAGGCGATGTTTGGTTCTGTGCTTTTTTCTTAACCGCCCTAGGAAATGTTAAGTAGAAGCCAATAAAGCAATTAATCGTCCATACGAGCGCGACAATCCCTAGTAGCAATTTTCCAATATCACCCAGTAATAAATCGCGATGTAACCAAAACACTTTCCACATGGTGTTGTGCCATGCCCACTCATCTCTATCACGAGTACCAATGATATCGCCAGTATAAGGGTGGACATAAACTTGTTGAAACGGTGCTTTTGGTTGGTTTTGGGCGGCTTTTCCTCGCGCTCTATCTACCGAAAATACGGCTGACCTCTCTGCTGCTATCGAGGTTGGCATGCTAGAAAAAGCATATTGTGGATACGCACTGATGACCTTATCATGAAGCTCTGCAATAGGCAGATGTGATGCGTTTTGTTTCTCGACCTGAGCCAGTTTATGGTTGAAGATATCATCTAGCTCGTCATGAAATGCCAATAATGTGCCAGTAATACCAGTAATAATTAAGAAAGCTGCCATGGCAAGCCCAGTATAACGATGGAGCCATAGGCAAGCTTGACGAGGATTGAATGAAATCATTAGTCTTAGTTCTTTGTCATTTGTTGTTTTGGTAGGTACTTATCAGTTGGCACGTCATTGCTGTTACAGCCAATGTAAAAGCTAGTAGGCAATAAAAAGCCAGCTCCCGTATAAGACAGCTGACTTTATAAGTACGATTAGACTTAAATTCGATAAGCTAGATTAGAACTGATAAGTTAAAGACGTTTTGATATTACGTCCCATTTCAAAATCCGTATAATTATCATCTAAAGCATTGTTACGTGAGGCATGGCTGGCATAGGTCTCATCAAATATGTTATATACGCCAAGCGTGGCTTTTAAGCCTTCAACTTGAGTGGGTGTATAGCTCATAAAGATATCATGCACATCATAGTTAGGCTTTTTAGGCTGTACTGTCTCAGCTTTTGGCGTGACTGACGCAACATAGGTACTGCGCCAGCCAAGCTCGGTGGTATTCGTTGGCTGATACGCCAAATTGACCATATACTTGTCGCCAGACTCAGAGCTACTACCGCTCACTGATGAGATATTGTAGCCAGTATCATCGCCTTCACTGCGGGCGCGAGCGTAGCTGAGACCCATGCTAAAGTTATCTGCTCGATAGTCGGCTGATAGCTCTACGCCTTTGATTTTATAGTCTTCGTCTTTATTGATGACCCCTTGGCATTTGCCGCCCAGCTGACCGGTCGCACAGTCTAAACCCACTCTATTACTGCCTGCACGGACGAATTCGATATAGTTTTCGATATTGGTCTCAAAGTACTTGGCGCTCAGTTGTAGTGCGTCGTCGCTTGTGGTCAGGTCGCGCAACGTCGTGGTAATACCGACTTCTGCGTTATCGCCTTCTTCCGCTTTTAGATTTTCATTAACAAAAGTATCTTGACCATTGGCATTAAAGATAGCTTGGCTCAAGTCTGGGCCGTTAAAGAGCTGTGTATAACTGGCAAATATTTGCGTACGTGGTGCAATTTCGTAGCTGGCGGCCAAGGCACCGACGACATTGTCATAGGTTTTGCCAGCAGAAACGAACTCTGGAGACTCATAACGATCATAACGGACGCCAGGCGTTAGAGTAAACTTACCCATTTGCCATTGGTCTTCTAGATATACAGAGGTATTAGTCGCTTCATCAGTACCACTGACGGGGATAGTCGTACCACGTTGGACACTATTATAATCTGACTCTTTTTTGTAATGCTCAACGCCAGCGATTAGCTTATGCGTACCGGGTACACCAGCGAAAACACTGCTATCAATCAAGCTGGTATTTTGAACTTTAGCGCCCGTGGTTTTAACCTCAGCATCAAACTCAAAGCCTGGGTTTTTAATATAGTCAGAGTCACGCAAAATTTGCGTTTTTGATTGATAAACATTGGTATCGACATCTATCAAGCGATTGACTGGGTTGTAGGTATAATCGAGGGCATAAGTATCGCGTTTTACTTGCTGCGGGATAATAGGATTCCAGCTATCAGGACCTGGGCTCGCTGGAAAATCTGGACGCAGTGGGTATTTACCTTTGTTTTCGGTACGGCTAAAGCTTGCGCCCACATGATGATCATCAGCAATATAAGCACCCGCTTTTAAGAGGATGTTTTCGCCTTCGCTGTCTTTAGTCTGAATGTCGCGGCCCTTGCCATCCTCGCCCGCTTTGGCATCACGTTTGCCATAATAAGCCAGCAAGTCGATATTGTCTGTTGGTGCGCCATAAACCGTGGCTGAGGTCAATAGCTCTTCATTATTACTGGCATAACCAGCATGGAGCTTGGCACCGATTTTTTGACCAGATTTGAGTAAATCTGCCGCATCCACGGTTTCAAAAGCTACCGCGCCGCCTAAGGCATCATTACCGAGCGTTACCGAGTTATTACCGACTGATACTTCTGCTTGTTTTAATAAGTCCGGATCAATCGTGACATCGCCCATATGATAGAACAAAGCGCCTTCTTGACGGGCGCCATCAATCGTAACTTTTAGGTTGGTGTCATCTAGCCCGCGTACGCGTATACGCTGGTTGACAGCCGATGTGCCACCTATAGTAACGCCTGGTACCACATTCAAAAAGTCACTCAAATGTCCTGCCTGCTGAGCTGGCGTATAGTCTTCGATATAGACAGAGCCTTCTTGTACACGGTCACGCACAGCGCTATTGGCAGTTACGGTGACGGTCTGCAACGTGGTGCTGGGCATATCTTCATTGCTGGCTGCACTCGCTACTTGCGAGCACAATACCGCTGCCACACCCATGGATAAAACGGTTAATTGACTAGAAAAACTGACGGCACGCATAACAAACTCGATTTATTAATTATAAGGATTTAGAAAATATGGTTATTAAAAACTCTTGGCATTAGAAACTTCAAATATTAGAAGCAGTAGATAAAAGCCCTTAGCAAACGACTTTTAAGCAAGCAGATATCTTAGTAATATCTGGCGCATCTATGCGAATAACATTATTAATCTTAATGATAATTATTAGCATTTCAATTATGGCAGGTATAATAACCAAGTCTTAACAATTTAGCAATAATAAATATCAGAGATATAATAATCATTAAATAAGCGTGGCGTGGTTGGCTTTATAACCGCTTCTCATTCGATCATTTTAAGTAGCCTAACCATTGGAGGATATGTCATCGAACCAATAATAATATGTTAATGTAATCATACATTTATAGTGCATGAGTCAGAGACCATTAAAAAATTCCCGCGCTGAAAATCGTATTTATTAAGTAGGACAAATTTAACAAGCACAGCCAAACGTCTCGCTACGTTACTTAACGTTTAACCTAGCTACTTGCCTTTTATGTACTACTGTACTAGAATACTGAAACAAGTTAAGAATCCCTTTTCTTTTTTACTAAGATTAAAGTTATGAGCACTGACCCTTATCACAGTTTAGTGACCCATTTGGCAAGTTGTACTGACAGCGCAGATATCGAAGCCTTGCTAACTGCCTTACTGACAGACAAAGAGCAACATGAGATTGCCAATCGTATTCGTATTTTTGACTTGCTGGCGCGCGGCGTTACCCAACGTGAAATATCTGAGCAGCTAGGTGTCGGTATTGCCACTGTGTCGCGCGGTGCCAAGGCAATGCACACTCATGATGTGAGTGCCTTGCTGATGACTCATCAGCAAAACGACTCATAGACAAAACGCGTAAGCCATTAACTATCTTGATTTCTCTTATTCTTATCTGATACACATTTGAACCAATTTGGATATTGTTATGACCTCTCCCGACTCAAAACCTAACCAGCCTGCTGCTATTGACATTCCTAGTAAGCCACAACGCATTAAACTGACACAGGATATTGATTTCTTTTCGTTGTTTAAACGTATTGAGCGCGCTTTTGATACTTGTTATTTGCTCGAATCATTGGGCGAAGATGGACATATGGCGCGTCATCATGCGATTGGTTTTGACCCCGTAATGACCATTGCTGCCATCGATCGTACAACCTTAGCGATTACTGATAATAAAACTGCTGAAACCAGTCATTATCAAACGGATAATCCTTACGAGCTACTGCGCACAATTACCCCGCAACACGTCATTGCTCGTGACCAAAGCGGTGGTCTCGTTGGTTATTTGGGTTATGACAGTGTCAATTTCTTTGAGCCCAGTCTTAGTGCTAAGGCGAGCGACGATTTTGAACCGTTTAAATTTGGCGTCTATTTGGATGGTTTGACGCTCGATAAAATGACCGGTGAGATTTTCTATTTTTATTATCCGACTGCGCAGCAAGACAATCGCATCGAGCAAATCAAAGCCTTACTTGATGCGCCAATTCCAAATTATAAGCCACCGACGGTTGCGTTTTTGGGTGATGGCATGAGTCAAGATGAGCATGCCAAAGCGGTCATGCAAGTCAAAGAAGACATCATCTCGGGGCGTATCTTTCAGTGTGAGGTCGGATTTAAATCCAAATATCGTATTGCGGGCGATAAGATGCCGATTTATGAAAAGCTGCGCGCGGTCAACCCATCACCGCATATGTACTTTATGAAATTTGCCCAGCAGTGCATCATTGGAGCGTCACCAGAGCTGTTATTTCGCTTACGTCAAGGCGAGATGGAAACGTATCCACTGGCAGGCACAGCCAAGCGCGGCGTTGATGTCGTCGAAGACCGTCAACTTGCTCGCGCATTGCTCAACGATGCCAAAGAGATTGCCGAGCACAATATGCTAGTCGATTTGCACCGCAACGATATTGGCCGTGTGGCACAATTTGGTACGGTAAAAGTACGTAGCCTCATGGATATCAAACGCTTCTCACACGTGCAACATATCTCTTCTGAAATCGTCGGAATCTTACATCCTAATGAAGATATGTTTAGCGCCCTTGCCAGTAACTTCCCTGCTGGGACGTTGTCAGGCGCACCAAAAGTTGAAGCGATTAAAGTCATCAATGAGCTGGAGCCAGATGGTCGCGGTGCTTATGGCGGCGCGCTTGGATCGTTTAATTTCAATGGCGATTGTATCTTTGCTATTCCTATTCGCAGCCTATTCATCAACGGCGAATCCGCTTATGCGCAAACTTGCGGCGGTAATGTTTATGACTCCAATCCTGCTGACGAATATCTAGAAATTCAGCGCAAATTGTCCGCCATGAAAGTGGTCTTAGACAGCTTTATGAATCCCTAAATTGTGTATATTTTGCCAAAGAGTTGATAACCCATGAATGTTTTAATTATAGATAACTACGACTCGTTTACCTTTAATCTTTACCAATATATCGGTGAGATTTTGCAGACGATGGACGGCGATAAAGCCGCCAACGTCATTGTTAAACGTAACAATGAGATAACGTTAGCAGATGTACAAGCCATGAATCTTGACCGCATCATCATTTCACCCGGTCCTGGTGCCCCTGACGACCCCGCCTACTTCGGGATTTGTGCCGAAGTCATCGAAGTGATGGGTAAGACGACGCCAATATTGGGTGTCTGCTTGGGCTTACAAGGCATCGCGCATGTATTTGGCGGTGACGTGGTACGCGCCAGTGTGCCGATGCATGGCAAGGTCTCGTCGATTCGACATGATGGCGCAGGTGTTTATGCAGACTTGCCACAAGAGATTGAAATCATGCGCTATCACTCACTGATGGTAAAAGCAGATACCCTACCAGATTGCTTGACTGTGACAGCTGTCGTCACCAATGACGCTCATGTTGACTTAAACTTGGCAGAATCAGCGCTAGCAGGTGATGAGATTATGGGACTCCAGCATAAAGACTACCCCATCCAAGGCGTACAGTTTCACCCAGAATCATTTGCGACCGAAGGGGCCAAGCGCTTGCTAACGAATTTTTTGCTACAGGTATAAATTATCATGCTTACCTTAGACCCAAATAAATCCAGATTACCGATATATCAACGACTATGCCGTGTAAGTGTATTTGCGAGTCTAATGCTGTGCGCTTCTTTTAGCTCAGCCGTTGCTCCTATACAAGCGAACTTTATACTAGGTATGGACATACAAGGTCAACGCTTAAATCTATATCGAGATTGCGAAGAAGGCAGTGTGACTTGCGATAATATGCTGCTGGTTGCCCCTGATTTGGGTCGATTGTTGCAAACAAAGCAGCTTGGAGATAGGCAAAATAAATTACCTTATGCCGTAAAGCTTTATCCTGCTAAGACCAAGCATAGCTTATGCAAAGATGGCGTGACTCCTTGTAGATTCCAAGGCTATCGCTTTGAGGATAATGACTTTAATGGATTTATAGACCCATCAAACAAGGAAATAACGGTAGGCAGTCAATGGAGAGAAGATAGCGCGACCTTTTCCTACCAAGAAAATTCAACTTATTTGCCATTAGCGTCGCAAGCGGGTCTAATTGATTCTTTATATAAAACTTCTGACAAAGATTTAAATAGTAGCTACCGACTTGTCGGAAAAGACATAGAGAACGTATACGGTCAAGATAGCCTGAATGCGTTCAAAAATGATTAGGTTAGACGGATAAGGCAGCGTTCAAAGGACTGCGAGGCAGATTCTCGGCATCTACCGAGAACCCAAGCTGAAAAAGTCTGTTTTATTCAGCAAAATAACGCTCGAATGGAAGAGTATTTTTTGTGGATTGACTAAAGCCATGTTCTTATTTTGAGAATAGACCTCTTGCATAAGTCTATGCTTTAGTGAAATTGGTCGCGTAGTATTGGCAATGTTAGCACCAGCAATGCCTATTTATAAATCATCAAAAAAGGTCTGTTATAAGTGGTTCCATTATACCAGTCTGTTTTAAGTAGTCTGTTAATAGGTTTAGAGGGTGAAATAGCTGGTTCCGTTGGGGGTATACCTTATAAGAAATTGTATAACTAACGTTATTTCAGAAAAATCGATAGGCAAATAAAATGAATAATATAGATAAACTAACTGAGCTAAATTACTATTTTTTAAAATTAAGAGAAATTTTACTTCAGGAGGGTGAACACAACTATATAAGAGGAATTAATGTAATTATAAATAGAATACAGTCTTCGTTAGAATATAACGAAGACGCTAAAGCAACCATTAAAAGCGTTGGAGACACCTACAGTCTTATGAACTCTGGTAATGGTAGCTTTTCTGATTTCTTCATTTGGAGAGAAGACTTTAACGAAAGAGTTGAAGCAAACAAAGTGTTAACAAAGTTGAGAAGTGATATAACTAGTTTAATAGTAAGTGTTGACAACAATTTATTGAATAGCCGTTAGTATCCAACAGTTCGGTGCCTGTATAGGGAACCGAACCAGTGCGAGCGTCTGATTGGTTCGCCATAGGTATGCCTAACAATACTATCTACTAATGTATTTAAGATCATCACGATAGGCATGTAAATGATAAATTGTAGTGTTATCTTGATTAACGAACAGGACGAACAGCTATGAAAAAAAGGCTAGCAACATTTTTACTGACTGGCATTCTGCTGACAGGGTGTCATAAAGCCATTGTTACTCAAATAAGTAGTTCTCAAAACGTAGTTTCAGCCGTAAAATCAGCTGTTGAAAAAGAATTTGAAGACATTGCAGTACAAGCTAATCAAGGCGATGCTGAGGCTCAATATAGCCTTGCAGTAATGTATGACGAGGGCGAAGGTACACGTGAGGATAACGCTAAAGCCATTGAGTGGTATACAAAATCTGCCAACCAAGGATATGATCTTGCTCAATATAACCTTGCAATTATGTACGACGATGGCGAAGGGGTAGATCATGACCCCTGCCGTCAAATCCGTACAGTTAAACTTGGGAGATTTAATTACGCAGCTTGACGATAATAATCAAACCACACCTGTCTTGGCGATTTATAGCCCAAGCTCTTTTGAGTTCTCGTTTGGTTGTAATATAGTTCAATATATCCAATGATATCGGTAATGGCGGCAAATCTAGTTTTATAGTCTTGGTGATACACCAGCTCGTTCTTTAATATGCCCCAGAAGCTTTCTATGGGTGCGTTGTCAAAGCAGTTGCCTTTAGCACTCATTGAGCCTGTAAACTGATGCTGCTTGATGATTTTGTGATAAGCGTGGCTACAGTACTGACTGCCTCTGTCAGAATGCACAATCAGCCCTTTGCCTGGTCGTCTGTTCTTGATTGCCATATTTAGTGCACGACAGACTAAATCAGCAGTCATGCGTTTATTAATGGCGTAGCCAACCAGCTCTTTGGTGTATAGATCTTTGACCCCTGCTAAGTACAGCCAGCCCTCATTTGTCCAGATATAAGTAATGTCACTGACCCAAGACTCATTAGGACGCTTGGCATCAAACTGCTGATCGAGCACGTTTGGATAAACCAGCTTGTTGTGATTAGAGTCGGTGGTCACTTTAAAGCGCTTATGACGTCGGCATTTGATGCCGTGCTCTTCTTTGATGCGTCTCACCATGTATAGGCTAATGTCATGGCCTCGCTCACTTAGATGCGCATGCAGACGCTCATATCCATAGCGCTCCTTTGTTTCACTGTGCGCGGCTTTAACCAGCAGCTCAGACTGGTTGCGATGTATCTGTTGATCGCTGATATCACGACTCAGCCAGTCGTAGTAGCTAGAATGCTTAACCTTTAGTACACGGCACATAGCTGTGATACTAAATATCTGCTGGTTATCCTTAATAAAGGCGTACTTTACTAACTGTTTTTCGCGAAGTACGCCGTGGCCTTTTTTAATATCTCTCGCTCCTCCTCGGCAACTTTAAGTTGTCGCTTGAGCTGCTTTATTTCTTGAAGCGCTGTCATAAGATCAGGATCATATTGTTCTGTGCCGATAAGCTTGCCTTGATTGGCTTTGTTATGCCAATTTGATAGCGTTTGCATGGCAATGCCAAGCTGCTTTGCGGTAGCCGAGATATTGCCATTATTGTCTGATATCTTCTTGACAGCTTCTGCTTTAAATTCGTCACTGTAGGTTCTTACTTTCTTGGTCATGATAAACTCCGATTAATACGCTTAGTTTACCAAGTTTATCTCTACGGTTTCTTCAGCATAGCTCA